>CAZQLI010000006.1:0-4475 GCA_964594145.1 uncultured Sphingomonas sp.
CAGCTACAAGCGCCTTGTCCCGGGCTTCGAAGCGCCGGTGCTCCTCGCCTACTCGAGCCGCAACCGCTCCGCCTCCTGCCGCATCCCCTACGGCGCTGGCGAAAAGGCGAAGCGCGTCGAGTTCCGCTTCCCCGACGCGATGGCCAATCCCTATCTCGCCTATGCGGCGCTGCTGATGGCCGGCCTCGACGGCATTCAGAACCGGATCCACCCGGGCGATGCGATGGACAAGAACCTCTATGACCTTCCCCCGGCCGAACTGGTCAATGTCCCCACGGTCTGCGGCAGCCTGCGCGAGGCGCTGGTCGCCCTGGGCAACGACCGCGAATTCCTGACCAAGGGCGACGTCTTCACGGACGATCAGATCGACGCTTACATCGAGCTCAAGTGGGAAGAGGTGATGCGCTGGGAAACCACGCCGTCGCCGGTCGAGTTCGACATGTATTATTCCGCATGAATTAACTTCGCGGTTACCGGATCGTAACCCTTCGCATGCCATGGTCCTCCTGCCATGGCGTGCGAGGTATCAATGAACAGTTTCCGGTCGGCGATCCTGTCGGGCAAGGGCTTGCACCCGAAAAACCCGGTCGTTCAGTCGAAAAAGGGCCGCGGTGCCTCCGAGCAGGACCTGACGTCTGTCGAGGTCCCCCGGAGCGAGCACCGCACCCATGACCACCGCGATGATGACCGCCACCGCCTCGACCAGGAAAAGGCGATGGTCCGCTTTCGTGGCGCCGAGCAGCAGGTCGATCTCGTCAACCTCTCGGGCGGCGGGGCAATGATCCGCTGTGACTTCAGCCCGCGGCTGTGGGAGCGGATCGACCTGATATTCGCCGAGGGCTCGGAAATCGAGTGCGCCGTGCGCTGGATGCGCGACGACCGGGTCGGCCTGGAATTCGCACACGAGACCCGGATCGACTGCGAACCGGAGGCGCGCGACGCGCTCCTCCTCGAGGTCATCCACCGCAGCTTTCCCGACGTCGGCATTGTCTCCCGCGAGGAGCCGGTCCGGGTCGAAGAGGCTGCGCCGGCCCCGGCCGCAGTCGGGGACGACGAGGCAGTCGCCAACAGCCGGCGAGGCGAGCGCCGCCACCCGCTGGTGTGGACCGGCGAAGTCTATTTCAACCATTCGAACGAGAAGGTCCGGCTCCGCAACATCTCGGAGCATGGCGCCCTCATCGAGAGCCCCATCCAATATCCGAACGGCGTCGAGGTGCTGCTCGACCTCGGTGATGCGGGCCAGCATTTCGCGAGCGTGAGCTGGACCTGCGGCGACAAGGTCGGGCTCAAGTTCAACAACCCGTTCGACCTCAAGCTGCTGGGAAGCTCCAAGCCGGAAATCGCCCCCAAGATGATGATCCGCCCGGGCCCCGGCCTCGCGACGTCCGATATCGACAATCCCTGGGCGGACGGCTGGCAGCGCCAGTCGCTTGGCGAGCTCAAGGACGATCTCGAGGGCTTCCTCAAGCGCTAGGGCGAACGCCTGCCCGTGGCGGGCGCCCTGGCTATTCCTCGATGAGGCTGGTGCGCTTTGTATCGCGCATCGTCGCATAGGTCATGAGGCTGAGCCCGATGATCGCGCTGACATAGGCATAGAACCAGCGCTCATGCCCTGCCTCCTTCAGAGCGAGCGCGACATATTCCGCAGTTCCGCCGAATATGGTGTTGGCAATCGCATAGGGAAGCGCGACGCCGAGGGCCCGGATGTGACCGGGGAAGAGCTCGGCTTTCACCACAGCGTTGATCGACGTGTAGCCGGTAACGATGACCAGTGCCCCCATGACCAGGCCAAAGGCCTGGAGCGGATCGCGGGTCGTCTCGAGGGTCGTGAAAATCGGCCAGGTCAGGGTGACGCCTGCAAGCCCGAAGAAGATCATCACGGGCTTTCGACCGACACGGTCGCTGAGCAACCCGACCAGCGGCTGGAGCGCCATGAACAGGGCCAGCGCCACGGTCATGATGCGCGAGGCAGTGGCGCGGTTGAAGCCGACGGTGTTGGCCAGATATTTCTGCATGTAGGTGGTGTAGGCGTAGAAGGCGAGCGTCCCACCGGCGGTCAGCGCGATGACCAGCAGCGCCTCGCGCGGGTGGCGATGGAAGAGGTTGCCGGCACCGGACCGTCCCCTCGCCTCCCCCATTGCCGACACCCGCTCATAGCTCGGCGTCTCGGTCAGGCGCCTGCGGATGATGAACACGACCACCGCCAGCATCGCGCCGACGACGAAGGCAATACGCCAGCCCCAGGTCTCCAGCTCGGCCTCGCCCATCACCGACTGCAGCAGCAGGAGCAGCATCAGCGCGAGCAGCTGGCCGGCGATCAGGGTGACATATTGGAAGCTCGACCAGAAGCCGCGCCGCTCGGCACCGGCCATTTCGCTGAGGTAAGTGGCGCTCGACCCATATTCGCCGCCGAGGCTCAGCCCCTGGACCATCCGGGCTGCGACCAGGATCGCCGGGGACAGGATACCCACCTGGGCGTAGGTCGGGGCGGCGGCGATCGCCAGCGAACCGATGCACATCAGGCTGACCGAGAGGGTCAGGCCCGCCTTCCGGCCGCGATGGTCGGCGTATATTCCCATGACCCATGCGCCGATCGGCCGCATGACGAACCCGACCGCGAACACTGCAGCGGTCGAGAGGAGCTGCGCGGTCTGGTCGCCTTGCGGGAAAAAGCTCGGCGCAAAATAGAGCGCGAAGGCAGCGTAAACATACCAGTCGAACCATTCGACCAGGTTGCCGGCCGAGCCGCCGACGATGTTGACCAGGCGCTGCCTCTGGCTGTGGAAGGGCTTCAGGAGATGGTTCCCGCCTCGGTGGGAACGGCGAGCCCCTCGTCCCGAACAAGTTCGGCCGCCCTCGCCTTTTCGGCCCTCGGGCTGCTGTAGAGCATGTAGAGAATGAGCCCGATCACGTTCCACAGGAAGAAGTAGGACTGGGTCTTCGAAGGAAGGCTCCAGAAGAGGTAGATGCACCCGGCAATGGCCACCGGGCCCACCAGCCAGGGTATCGGCGTGGTGAACTTCCTCGGCGCGTCGGGCTCCCGTCTGCGCATTGCGAGCATCGCGGCCGATACGGCGACGAAGGCGCACAGCGTCCCGGCATTGGCGAGCGCCGCGATATCGGCAAGCGGGACAATGCCGGCGATGGTCGCGACGATGAGCGTCGTGAAAAGGGTAATGCGGACCGGCGTGCCCCGCTTCGAGACATTGGCAAGGCCCTGGGGCAGCAGGCCATCGCGCGCCATGACGAAGAAGATCCGGCTCTGGCCGTAGAAAAAGGCAAGGATCACCGTCGGGAGCGCGACGACCGCGGAAACGCCAAGGATCTTCGCGGCCCAGCCCTGCCCGATCTCGCGCAGGATGAGCGCCAGCGGTTCGGGCGAATTGGCGAAGCGGGTATAGGCAAGTGCACCGATCGCCGCCGCGGCGACCGCCATGTAGATGAGAACGCAAAGGATCATCGACCCGACGATGCCGATGGCAAGATCGCGCTCGGGCTTCTTGGTTTCCTCGGCCGCCGTCGCAATCGCATCGAACCCGTAGAAGGCGAAGAAGATGATGGCCGCGGCCGCCATGACGCCGACCTCGGCGCCGGCAGGCCCGCTCTTGGAGAAGCCAAAGGGCATGAAGGGCTCGAAATTGGCCCCGTTGAACAGCGGCAGGCAGACGAGGACGAAAAGCGCGAGCGCGAGCATCTTCACCACGACGAGAACGGCGTTGAGCGTCGCGCTTTCGCGGGTCCCGTAAATGAGCAGGCCGGCAACGACGATGATGATGAAAATCGCCGGGAGATTGACGATCCCGCCGAGTTCGGGGCCATTGGCAAGACTCAGCGGGAAGCCGAGATATTCGTTGAGCAGTGGCGCTGCATAACCCGACCAGCCGACCGCGACCGCGCTCACCACCAGGCTATATTCGAGGATGAGCGACCAGCCCACGATCCAGGCAATCAGCTCCCCGAACACGACATAGCTGTAGGTGTAGGCCGAACCAGAGGCCGGATAGGTCGTAGCCATCTCCGCATAGGCAAGAGCAGCACAGGCGCAGATGACCCCGGCGATCGCAAAGGAGAGGATTACCGCCGGCCCGGCCTTGGCCGCCCCGACCCCCGTCAGGGTGAGGATCCCGGTTCCGACGATCGCTCCGACGCCAAGGGCAATGAGATGTGGCCAGGAGAGCGACTGGGCGAGCCGGTGATGCTCGGGCATTGCCTCGCGGGCGACGATCTTCTTGCGGACGTTCCAGTTCCTCATCGATCAGCCCCCTACGCTTGCCGGCGCAAATACCTAGCGCCATGTTCGAAGCGCGCAAGCGCCACCGAACAGGTCAATTGCCGCCCCTCGCGTGACGCCAGCTGTCAGCACACATTTCCATGATGCTTCGCCTGGCCCGCCAGCCAAGCATTTCCTCGGCTTTTCGCGCCTCGGCATAGATTTCGGCGACGTCGCCGGGACGACGCCCGCTGGCGACATGGGC
>CAZQLI010000006.1:4575-18425 GCA_964594145.1 uncultured Sphingomonas sp.
TGGGCTCCCACGGGGTTGAAGTAGCGAAGCAGCGACACCCGCCACCCTCGCCCGGCACGGGCCAGATCGGCCATGATATTCTCGCAGATAAGCTTGGTCTGGCCATAGGGATTGACCGGCCCGAGCGAATGCTCCTCGTCGATCGGCAGCCGGCTCGGCTCGCCATAGACGGTGGCGCTGCTGCTGAAGACGATGGTGCGGACGCCGGCACCATCCATCGCCTCGAGAAGCGCAAGCGTGCCGCCGACATTGTTGGCGTAATAGCTGAGCGGATCGCTGACCGATTCCGCGACTGCCTTCAGCGCTGCAAAATGGACCACTGCCTCGATGCCCTCGTCGGCCAGCACCGACTGGAGAAGTGAGCGGTCCCGGACATCGCCCTTGACCAGCCGCACCTCCCTTCCGGAGATTTCGCTGAGGCGTTCGACGACACCCGGCTGGCTGTTGCTGAAATTGTCGAGGAGTATGGGCTCATGCCCTGCCTCGAGAACCGCAAGGGCCGTGTGGGAGCCGATATAACCGGTGCCGCCGGTCAGGAGAATGCGCATGTTTTTGTCCATTGGTCTTTCAAAGTCGCAGCCCGGCGTGAATGAGCCCGCTCAATAATCCTTGCTCACCCGAACGTTGGCGCTTGCCCGCCCTATCGTCGAAACGGACGACAGGATCGAGAGCCATCGCGTAACCTGGTATTCGACGCGCGTCGCCGAATAGCCCTGGCCGTCGGTAATCACCTCCACGAATAGCCTTCGGCCGAGATATTTGCCCGCGGATATGGCGGTTTTCTGCCCCGTCGTTATGTCGGCCGGGACGATCCTCAGCCGGTCCAGCCCGACCGCCCGTCGAACCGCGTTGATCGGGTCGAGGCTGCCCGATCCCGACTGGAGCGCGGCGACCGCCGATGCGAGCTGCAGCGCCTCGGGCGCGGAAAGATTGGTGATCGAGGTCCCGAACAGGAGCCGCGACAATAGCTCGTCCTGCGGCAGTTGCGGCACCGATGCGAAGCGGATCTCGGGCTTGAGGCCGGTGCCCGTGACGAGGATGCTTGCATCGAGCCCCTGGACCTGGGCCTCCGCGCGGATGTCGAGCTGGGGATCGGGCGGGCTCTCGCCGCGGAAGCGTATGAGGCCGCGCTCGAGCCGGAAGGTGCGCCCGGCGAACTCATAGTCGCCGCGGTCGAGGTCTGCCCGCCCGGTAATCCGCGGGGAATCGACGGACCCCGCCACGTGGATGTCGGTTGACCATCGGCTGTTGATCCCGAGGCCCCTGACCGTGAGGTCACCCCCTGCAACGTCGACGTCGAGCTTCCAGGGCTGCAGCTGGGCAACCTCGATCACCATTTCCTCGTCCTGGCCGACGTTGCGGACGTTGAGCTGGGGAACCGACGCCGCGGCGCTCGCCTGGCCGAGGGTGAAGCGGCCTTCCTCGAGCCTGAGCTTGCCGCTGATCGTCCCGCCATTGCCGCTGGAGCGGATCGCAAGCGGCCCGGTCACCGTCGCTGCAATGTCGTCGCGGGCAAGCAGCCTCGCCCGGGTCGCAGTAAAGCGAAGGTCGAGGCCGGCCTTGCCGCCGGTAAAATCGATCGTCCCGCTCCCCGCGATCGTCCCCCCGCGCGGCGTCGTGCCGCTGATCGACGACAGGATAAGCCGCGGGCCGGTGAAACGGCCCTGCGCCTGGATGCCCTCGATCACCGTACCGGTCACCGGGCTCTCGAGCCGCGCCCCGTTGGCCCTTACCGATCCGCGGATCTCGGGATCGACCAGCCGCCCGTGGATGTCGGCGCCGACTTCCACCGGGCCCGACAGATCGAACACCTCGACGCCCGAAAGTCGCCAGAGCGTATCCGCCGGGCCGGCGTAGCGCAGCTGGACGAGCATCGGCGCATTCATCAGCTCGGCGATGATCGGGCCACTTCCGAGCGGCGCGAAGCGGCCCTGGGCGCGGCCAATCGTCTTGCCGTCGCTGACCGCCACTGCCCGCATCGCCGCACGGCCCGAGGAGAGCACCGCGTTGACCCCGACGTCGATCGGCTTGGAGGCAAGCACGAGGCCGGCACGGCTGAGGCCGCGGACCCTCAGCCTCGCGCTTCCCGATGGCGCCCCTGCCCAGCGATACTCGATATTGCCGCTGGCGATGCCCGCGAGGCCCGCCTTGGGCCAGACAAGATCGAGCAATTGCAGCGGCATCGCCTCGATGCTCGCCCTGAACTCGGGCCGGTCGCCGGTCCGCCCGGAAAGAGTGCCGCGCCCGCCGCCAAAGCGTATCCGGGTCGGCATGACCTCCCAGCCGCCCTCGACCCGGTTGATCACCATCGGGCTTTCGAGGGTCAGCGCCCGGCGGGCGAGCTCCCCGCGCCCGGTGAGGCTGATGCGGTCACCGCTTAGCTGCGCGACGGCCGCAAGCTGGAAGGCGGTGCCGCGCGTTCCAGCGACTGCCGCCCTCACCTCGCCGACCCCGTTGACCAGCCGGCCATTGGCGGTGAGCCGGGCCAGCGACAGGCCGCTGGTCGTCAGCCCGCGCGCGACGACGACGCCGTCGAGCGATGTCCGGCCCTCGGCAAGGATGATGACCCCGTCGACCCGGCCCGAACGGACGCTGAGAGGCATGTCCCCCTCGATGCTGAGCATGCTCGCGAAAAGATGCGCCTCGATGCGCTGCGCCCCGTCCTGGGGTGCGAACTGAAGCGTTCCATTGAGCCTGCTTCCGGTCAGCCGGAGCATGCCGGCAAAGCCGCCCGGGTCGGCACGAAGCTGACCGGACCCGGTGGTCCCGGCGACGTCAAGCGCGGCGACCTCGATCACGGTCGGACCACCCTTGGGGAGCAGTATGTCGCCGTTCGAGGTGAAGGGCCCAAGCCGCGACTGGCCGCTGGCGCGGTAGGCAAACCCGCCTGGGCTGGGCTCGAGGAACAGCGTCATGTCGCGGATGCCGAGAGCCTCGTTGGGACGCTCGAGCCCGAGCTCGATCCTGGGGCGCTCGATTGGCCCGTCGAGCCGGAGCCTCAACGGACCATATTGGGCCTGCGTCCCCCTCGCCTCGATCAGGAAAGTGCCGTCCCGCCGCCTTATGCCATTGCCCGACAGCCGCAGCTTTGGCGAATAGAGCTGGAGGTTGCGGAGGTGGAGGATGCCGTCATTGCCCCGCTCGAGGTCGGAGGTGAGCCGCGGCAGGCCGCCGGTCAACGAGGCGAAGAAGCGATTGTCGAGCCGGCGAACGAAAACCTGGGCCTTGCCGACAACCCTCGAACCCCGCCCGCCGGGGCCCGGAACGACCTTGAGCTGGGTCTCGACGTCGACGATGCCGAGACCGGGGATGAGATAGCGCTTCATCCCGCCCGAAAGGGCGATATCGAAACGGCCGGTCCGAAGGTCGATCAGCAGCGACATGGTGCCGTTGACCCTTGCGCTTCGAAGCTGCAGCCGATCGCCCCTGACCAGCTGCGGAGTGACCGCCAGGAAGCCCTGGAGGCTGAGATTGGCGAGAATGCCGCCGGCGACGTCTCCGACACCGGTAATCGCCCTTGCCTTCAGGAGCAGTGGAACGCGCATCGGCCAGGGCGAAAGCTTGCCCCGGCCTTCCGCCAGCACGTCGAGAAAGCCCGTCTGGTCGAAGGCAACGCGCGGACTGGTGAGGCGATAGGAATAATCGGCGCTCGCGCGCGGTCCATCGAGCGTCCACAGGAAGCGGACATTCTGGCCGCTCATGTTGGGGAAGAGCGCGGCGGGCCTGACCAGGTCCACGCCGAGGCGGAGCTGGTCGTAGCGGCCCTCGCCGAGGTCGAATGCACCCTTGGCGACGGCCCTCAGCGACGGAGACACCATCGCCAGCTGGCCATCGAGCCTCCGGTCGATGAAGCTCGCCTCGCCCTCGACCCGGACACGGGGCGAGGTCAGCCGCTGAAGCCTGCCCTTGAGAAAGGGCGCCGGTGCCACGAACCCATTGAGCCGGTAGCGGCCGCTCCGTGCGTCAAGCGACAGGCTGACGGTGTCGCGGCGCTCGACCCGCATGCTTGCCGAGCCCTGCCAGCGGGTCCAGCTGCCGTCGCCCTCGATGGAAAGGTCGATCGAGCGGTTGAGGCCAACGAGCGCTGGAAGAAGGCCGTCCCTCGGCGCGATCGCCCGGACGTCGAGGTCGAACCGGTCGCGGTCGGGCTCCGCGTCGAGCCTCGCAGCAAGCTTGTCGCCATCGACCATGGCGAGGTTCAGCCCGATCATGGCGCGGCCGGCCCGGATGTCCGCCTCGCCGGAGAGGCTGCCGGTCCGCGGCGTGCCGGAAACCGCCCGGCCGACCTCGAGCCGCTCGATCGAGAGCCTGCCGATATGGATATCGAAATCGGGCAGGATCGGCCCCTTGCGTCCGGTGTCACGGGTCCTGGGCAGCCGGTGAAGCGTGACCCGGGGAGATTCGAGTTCGTCGATGTGCAGGCTGTTGTAGAGCCAGGCGCCCGGCGCCCAGTCGACCATGATCTCGGGACTGGTCAGGAAAGTGCCCTGCGGGTCGCTGACGGCAACGCCTTTCAGCCGCGCCTCGCCGAAGATCGATCCCTCGATCCTTGCAACCCTTATCCGGAGGCCGGACGCGGTCTCCATCTGGGCGAGGCGATCGACGATGAAACGGTGGCCGGGCGCGGTATCGAGGAGGATGAGGCCGCCGATGGCAAGGGCGAGGAGGACGAGCAGCAGCACGGCGAGCTCGGACAGCAGCCGCTTAGCCCAGTGCCTGCGGCGCGCAACCCGGCCAATGGGCCTTTCCCCGCCCGCCGGACCAGCCGCCGCTTCGACCATCAGAATGCCTGCCCCAGGCCGACCACGACCGCGATACGGCCATCGCCCTGTTGGGGATTGAGCGGTGTTCCAATGTCGAGGCGGATCGGCCCGAAGCTGGAATAATATCGGGCGCCTATTCCAACGCCGATCTGCCAGTCCCTGAAATCAGGCATGGCATCGGTCGAAAGCGTTCCGCCGTCGATGAACGGGACAATTCCGAAATTGCCGCCAAACGCCTTGAGGCGGATCCGGGCCTCGAGGCTGAATTCGGCGAGACTGCGGCCGCCGATCGGGTCATTGTCGATGTCGCGCGGGCCGAGCCGCTGATAGCCATATCCGCGAACCGATCCGCCGCCGCCCGAATAGAAGCGCCGCGATGGCGCAATCGAGTCCCGCTCGGCCCCGAGGATCGAGCCCAGCCGCAAGCGGCCGGCCGCGACCATGCTGCCGGACACTCGCTGGTACATGCTGCCATCGATCTGCAGGCGGGCGTAGGGGAACGCGCCGCCCTGGAAGCTCAGCTCTGGACTGAGCCGCCCGAGCAGCCGGAAGCCGCTGGTCGGGTCCAGGAGGTCGTCGCTTTCGTCGAGCCCGAGGCTTGCGGGAAGAGCGCCGATGAAAAAGGTCCTCCGCCGCGGCTCGCCGGTGGCCTCGATCGTGTCCCGCTCGTCGGTCGCGACCAGTTCCGCGCCGAGGCTCCAGGTCCATTTCTTCTGCCAGATGAAGTTGCTCTGGCGTTCAATCCCGCCCGAAAGCGACAAGGTCCGGGCTTCATAGGCATCCCGGTCGACATGGCTTGCGAGCGCCTGGGCGTTCAGGACCTGGTCGCGGCGAAGCCAGTTGTTGCGTCGGAACACCACGGCAGCGACCTGCTCCTGGGTGCCGGCGACCCCGCGCACCGTGAGAGCGCCCTCCGGATTGAACAGGTTTCGATGCTGCCAGCTGGCCTCGGCACGGAAGCCCTCGCCGGTCCCATAGCCGACCTCGCCGGCAATGGTCCGCATCGGCGCCGGCTCGAGCTTTACTGCAAGGTCGATCACCCGCCCCTCGTCGCGCGGCACCTGGCGCACCTCGACTGCGGAAACCAGCCCTGTCGCGACCAGCGCCCGGCGAAGGTCGGCGACGTCGTCCTGCTCGAACCTGTCGCCCGGAGAAAAGCGGGCGATGCGCTGCACATGGGCCGCGGAAAACGGTGGTTCACCGGTGACGCTGATCTGGCCGAACCTCGCGACCGGGCCCGGCGTCACGGGCAGGACGAGCCTTGCCACCTGCGCCTCGTGGTCGATGACGATTTCCTGTTCGCCGACCCTTGCCGTTGCGAAGCCGCGCTCCCCCAGCGCGAGCTGGAGAGCGATGCCAGCGGCGATCACCTCCTCGGCGACGACGGGATCGCCGGCCTTTATCGAAAATGCCTCGCGCAGTGCCTGCGAGTCACCTGGCGCGGCCTGTTCGAGCCCGGGGAGCTCGACGCTCTGGAACCGGTAAAGCGGGCCGGGAGTAGCGCTCAGCTGGATTACCACCTGTTCCCCGGCGGCGTTGATCAGCGGCTCGACCAGGGCGTCATAATAGCCGTAGCTCCGGAGGAGCTCGGCCAACAGCTCCGCGTCCTCGCGGGCGCGGCGGTCGATCTGGGCGGCATTGGCCCGCTCCTCGCCCTCGGTGTCGAGCGCGGAGCGCTCATCGAAGGCGCCCCGGATCGCCTCTTCCTCTTCGAGCCCGGAAAGACCGGTGATGATCCAGTCATAGCTTCGCGATGCGGCCGCATCCTCGACCCGCTCGGCAGCCTTGCGGGTCGCTTCGGCTGCAGCAGCGGGATCGACGGCCTGAATCTCGGGCGGAGGTGCCGGGTCCGGCTGGTTCATGTCGGGCCAGTCGACCCCGAGGTCCGGCATCGGGTCCAGCGGTGCCGAGGGGTCAAGCTCTGCGGGGTCGGTTGGAAGCGGCTGGGCATGGGCGAGGCCCGTGCCGAGGGCGAGCACGGCACAGCCCGTTACCAACTGAAAAGCGGCCAACCGCCGGACGCGACCCTTGCCCATCAAGGGAGCAGCCTAGCATGAGCCTCGCGCCGCGCCACCATCCGAGCGCACATGTCCCGGCGGATTTTTAGTGGATTGTGCCCCGAACTTCACAATCGGACAGGGTGACGATGACCCGCTCGATCTGCCGCCAGTGGCAAAAGCGGATGACATTGCCCTTCTCGCGGCTGGCCTCGGCACGGGCCGCCGCCTCGAAGCCGGCGTCGTCGCCATAGGTCTCGAGCAGAAGCGCGGCATCGGCGAGCGACGCTCGGCCATTGATGAACGGGACATCCATGGGTGGCTGCTTAACCCGGCACGCCTTGCGCTTTGGGTGACAGACAGGGTGAAGAAGTTGTTAGCCATGTTTTTGCCCCCCTTCCCCTGCCCCTGCCCTCGAGGCTAAGTGCTGGGCGATGCAACATCGCCGCTCGCCCGCTGCCGGCGGGATTTTCCTGTTCCTTGGCCCGGTGATCGGCGCAGTCTATGGCGCCGCGCGCGGCGAGCCGGTCACGTGGATGCTGGTCGGCTTTGCCGGGGGTGCGGCCCTCGCGACGCTGATCTGGCTCATCGATCGCAGGAAGGGCTGATGTCGAAGTGAAGGACTTCCTCGCGCGTTCCAAGCCTGTCGTAGAGCGCGACCGCCGGCTCGTCGGGGGGATCGGCCTGGACGAATATCACCCAGGCACCGACGTCGCGGGCAATTGATCGAAGCTCGTCGATAAGGGCGGTGGCGATTCCCCGGCGCCGCCATCCCTCCCGCACCGCGAGGTCGTAAATATAGATTTCGCTGCGGTCGGCCTCGAACTTGACCAGCTCATAGCCGGCAAGGGCACCGACCATCTCCTCGCCGTCGTAGGCGACGAGGGCAATGAACTTGGGGTCCTCGAGGAGCCGTTCGAGATGGGCTCGGCTTGCCGGCCGCCCCTTGTAGGCCTCGTTGCCGAAAGCCTCGTCGAACAGCCGGTTGGCAGCCTCCATCGCCGCCACCCCGCCAGCATTGATCCGCTCGATCCTCGCCACGCGATCCTCCTCGAAGCCTCGCCGACACGATGTGCTCGAGGCCCGCGGCCCGGGCAAGCGCGGCCGGGGCCTGGCCTCGGCCGGCGCCTAGCGAAGGGATGCGCGGATATTGGCGAGCGCGGCCTGGAGCGCGTCACTCGCGTCGGGCGCATCCGGCAAATGAGCCATTGCCGCCGCTGCGGGCGATGGCCGGGCCTCGCCGAGGAAATCGGAAATCCGGCTAACCAGTTCGCCCGGTGTCGGGTCCTCGCGCTCGAACAGGCGCACGACCCGTGCATCTTCCTCGACCGTTGGCAGCGGGTCGTCGAGCTCGAGGAGCTCGTCGCTCGGCTGGAGGACCAGTTCATCGAGAGGAGGCGAATCGATCTCCGCGGGCTGGAACTGCTGGAGGCGCCAGTGCGCGGCGCCGCCGGCGAGCTTCATCGCGGCAAAGCCAGCCGTCAGCAGCGCTACCGCAGCCGCAGCCGCCTCGACGAGGGAAAATCCCAGGAGGCGCGCTGCCCAGAAGGCCGCGGCCGCGAGCGGAAGCGGAGCAACCCACTCGACGAGC
Organism: uncultured Sphingomonas sp.; assembly: GCA_964594145.1. Classification (GTDB taxonomy): domain Bacteria; phylum Pseudomonadota; class Alphaproteobacteria; order Sphingomonadales; family Sphingomonadaceae; genus Sphingomicrobium. Next base: position 12,927 of record CAZQLI010000006.1, read on the forward strand.
GTTTCGACCGGATGCTGCCTTCCTGCCCAATCCATGGCCGTTCATTAGCCGGCAAATGCTTGCCAAGCGGTTTAACGCTGCTCGATTGCCTCGATCAGCGCCCGGGTGAAGGCCGGCACGTCGTCGGGCCTGCGGCTGGTGATGATGTTTCCGTCGGTCACCGCGGGCTCGTCGACGACGGTCGCCCCGGCGTTGCGAAGGTCCGTGCGGATCGACTTCCACGAGGTCGCCTTGCGGCCCCGCAGCAGGTCGGCTTCGACGAGCAGCCATGGCCCATGGCAGATGGCGGCGACCGGCTTTCCTGCTTGTGCAAACTCGCGGATGATCTCGATCGCGCGCCGGTTCATGCGCAGCTTGTCGGGGTTGCCGACCCCGCCCGGGAGCAGCAGCGCGTCGAATTTGCCGGGGTCAACGTCCTCGATCGTGAGGTCGGGCCTGATTCGCCGCCCCGGCTCATCGTGGACGGTCGCCATGATTTCCTCGCTGCCAGGCGATGCAAGGCTGACCCTTGCGCCCTTTTCGCCGAGTATCTCGCGCGGGCCGAACAGCTCGCTTTCCTCGAACCGGTCGGTCGCCATGATCAGGACATGGGCCTTGCTGATGGCGGGCAACGGTCATCCTCCATTTATTCGCGGGAACCGCGAAGCGCTCCCGCATTTATGCTGCGCACATATGAACGAACAGACCCAAAGGCTGTGCCACAGCAGCGATTCCGAGCCGGGCTACACGCGAAAGCGTGTCGGCCGCGCCTGGGCCTATTTCGACGAGACCGGCAAAAGGGTCACCGACCGCGATGAAATCGACCGGCTGAACGCCATCGGGCTTCCACCCGCCTATAGCGACGCCTGGTTCTGCAAGAAGCCCAACGGCCATCTCCAGGCGACCGGCCGGGACGCCCGGGGCCGAAAACAGTACCGGTATCACCCGCGGTTCCGGAGCCGCCGCGACAAGAGCAAATATGCCGACTGCCTGCTGTTCGGCGAAGCGCTGCCGAGGCTGCGGGCCCGTGTCGAAAAGGACCTGAAGAAGCGCAAGCTCGATCGCGACACGGTCGTCGCAGCGGTGGTCCGGTTGCTCGACACCGAATATATCCGGGTTGGCAACGAAGAATATGCCCGCTCCAACCGCAGCTTCGGTGCGACCACGCTTCGAACCCACCACCTGCGCCACCGTGGCGGAAGGCTCAAGATGCGCTTTCCAGGAAAGCACGGGATCGTCCGCGAAGTGACGATCACCGACCGCAACCTGAAGCGCATTGTCTCGAAATGCCAGGACCTGCCGGGCCAGCAGCTGTTCCAATATGTCAACGGGTCGGGCGAGCCGCAGGGGATAAGCTCGGCGGACGTCAACGACTATATCCGCGAGGCGAGCGGCGGCGATTTTACCGCGAAGCATTTCCGCACATGGGCGGCGAGCGTGATCGCCTTCGAACAGCTGCTCGACGCGAGCCGGGGCGAGAGAAACATCAGCATCTCGTCAATGGTCGAGCCGGTCGCCGAGGCGCTCGGCAACACGGCCGCGATCAGCCGAAAAGCCTATGTCCATCCCGCCCTGCTCGAGGCAGCCCGGGACCGCCGGTCCAATCCACTCGATGGCTTTGAAGTCCCCCGGGCCCGCAAGTGGCTGTCATCCGCAGAAGCCGGGCTGTGCCGATATCTTGGCGGAAAGGCGGGCGCGCGCCGCTCCTGATCCATGGTCCCGGTTGAAAGACCGGAAACATCCGGCCATGTCGTTCCAATGGATCCTGCCGACAATGCCGCCGAAGCCATCGACAAGGGGGTGGGCACCATCCAGACGATGATCGACTGGTTCGTCGCCAACCAGGCCCATCTGCCGATGGGCCTGGCAGCGGCCGGCACCATCATATTCCTCATGTACGGGCTTCGCCTTGTCGGAGCGTGGCTGAGGACCGGCGATCCCGACTGCCAGCACTGGCGCGGGATCATCGGGCGAATGCTGTCGAAGACCAGCCTGTTCTTCATGGTCGCAGCGGCGCTCGCCATCGTCACCACCTATACCAACGTGCCGCCGCGGCTCACCCGGCTGGTCGAGATACTGTTCATCATCGCCTGGGCATTCCAGGCAGCCATCTGGGCCCGGGAGCTGATCATCGGCGCGCTTACGCGCCGGGTCGGTGAGGATCCGGGCGAGACGACCCTCGGCAATGCCGCCGGGATCGTCAGGGTGCTGGTAAGCGTCGCCCTGTTCGCACTGGCGATCATCGTCATCCTCGAGAATCTCGGCGCCGATGTCACCGCGCTCATCGCCGGCCTCGGCATTGGCGGCATCGCCATCGGTCTCGCGGCGCAGGGCATTTTCTCCGACCTGTTCGCTGCGCTCGCCATCGTCTTCGACCGTCCCTTCCGGCGCGGAGACACGATCAGCTACGACGAGACCGTCGGAACCGTCGAACGCATCGGCCTCAAGACCACCCGCCTCCGCTCGCTGTCCGGCGAGCAGATCGTGATGGCCAACACCAAGCTTCTTGAACGCGAAATCCACAATTATGCCGAAGGGCACAGCCGCCGTTCCAATCTCCCCTTCGGCCTCATTTACCAGACGACGCCCGAGCAGCTCGAAAAGGTCATGTCGCTTGCCAGGTCGGCGGTCGAATCGCGCTCCGGCTGCCACTTCATCCGCTGTTCGATCCTTGGCTTCGGGGCGTCGAGCATCGACTTCGAGCTGATCTTCGATTCGGCGAGCGTCGATGCCGACGTGGTCGGCGCCGACCGCACCGCGGTCGCGATCTCGCTGCTCAGGCTGTTTGCGCTGCATGGCCTTGAATTTGCCTATCCGACCCAGACGACCTTCACGGCCGCGCCCGATGGTACCATGGTCATGCCCTACCCGCAGGTTCAGCAGGTCGTCGCCGTCCCGGATGATGGGATCGAGGGCGAGCCGGCCGGAAAGGGCAACGACTGATGCCGGTTGCTTCGATAGACGAGATCCGCGGCAGGATCGGCTCGAAGATCGGCGCCTCCGAATGGCTGGTAGTGGACCAGGGGAGGATCAACGCCTTCGCCGACGCGACCGACGACCACCAGTTCATCCACGTCGATCCCGCCGCGGCCGCTTCGGCCGGCCTCGGCGGGACGATCGCCCACGGCTTCCTCACCCTGTCGCTGCTGAGCCGGATGGCGGCAGACGTGATGCTGATCCCGCAAACGACGACGATGGCAGTCAACTATGGCTTCGACCATGTCCGCTTCCTCGCGCCGGTGCCGGCGGGAAGCCGGGTACGCGGCCATTTCACGCTCGAAAGCGCGGAGGAAAAGGCGCCGGGCCAGCTCCTCTTAAGGCACCTTGTCCAGGTAGAAATCGAGGGTCGCGAAAAACCGGCCCTTACCGCCCAGTGGCTGGGCCTCATCTTCATCCAGGAGAATCAATAATGTCCGTCCGCGACGCCGTCATCGTCTCCACTGCCCGTACGCCCATCGGTCGCGCCTACAAGGGCGCGTTCAATGCCACTCCATCACCGACGCTTGCTGCCCATGCCATCAGGGCCGCGGTCGAGCGCGCCGGCATCGAGGGCGGCGAGGTCGATGACTGCATCATCGGTGCAGCGCTGCAGCAGGGCGTCCAGGCGACGATCGGGCGCACCGCGGGGTTACGGGCAGGTCTTCCGGTGACGGTCGCGGGGATGTCGATGGACCGCCAGTGCGCGAGCGGGCTGATGGCGATCGCCACAGCTGCCAAGCAGGTCATCGTCGACCGGATGGACATCATCGTCGCCGGGGGCGTCGAGAGCATCTCGCTGGTCCAGACGCCGGAAATCCGGCTCGGCCCTGACATGGAGCTGCTGGCGATGCACAAGCATGTCTACATGCCGATGATCGACACCGCAGAGGTCGTCGCCAAGCGCTACGACATCAGCCGCGAGGCCTGTGATGAATATGCGCTGCGTTCCCAGCAACGGACCGCCGCGGCCCAGGCCGAGGGACGCCTTTCAGCCGAGATCATCCCGGTCACCGCCACCATGGCTGTAAAGGACAAGGAAAGCGGCGAGATCTCAAAGCGCGAAGTGACGATCGATCGCGACGAGGGCAACCGGCCGGAAACCACGCTCGAGGCGCTTGCCGCGCTTCAGCCGGTACGCGGTCCCGGCATGAATGTCACCGCCGGCAATGCCTCGCAGCTTTCCGATGGAGCTTCGGCCTGCGTCGTCATGGACTCCGCCCTTGCTGAAAAGCGCGGCCTGCAGCCGCTTGGCCGGTACATCGGGATGGCGGTCGCTGGCACCGAACCGGACGAGATGGGCATCGGCCCGGTGTTCGCGGTTCCCAGGCTGCTCGAGCGGTTCGGCCTCAAGATGGACGACATCGGCCTTTGGGAACTGAACGAGGCGTTCGCGGTGCAGGTGCTCTACTGCCGCGACCGGCTGGGAATTCCCGACGAACTGCTGAACGTCGACGGTGGCGCCATTTCCATCGGCCACCCTTATGGCATGTCGGGTGCGCGCCTCGCCGGACACGCGCTGATCGAGGGCAAGCGGCGCGGCGCAAAATATGTGGTGGTCACCATGTGCGTCGGCGGCGGCATGGGTGCTGCCGGCCTGTTCGAAGTGCTGTGACGCCCATGAGGCCAATGCCATTACTGCTCGCCGCCCTGCTACTCGGTGCGGCGAGCGCTTCGCCAGCGCAGCAGCTGGTCGACCTCACCGGCGAATTTTCCGACGTCCAGCGGGCCAATGCCGGCAAGCCGGCCGCAGAGCAGGCGGCGGCGATCCGGAAGCATTTCAAGGATCGTATCCCGGGATTTTACGAGCTGTCGCGCTTCGGCGATGACGCGCCCCGATATGAATCCGTCCTTTCCAAGAACGTCGCCGATTTCCCGCAGGTTCGCGAGCGGACCCTCGCCGCCGCCGCCCGCTTCCGTGCGATGTTCCCGGCGGCGGTGAAGGATTTTGAAGCGTCGTTCGGCGCGCTGCCTTATCGCAAGCCCGTCTACCTGCTGGTCAGTCTCGGTGAATTCGACGGCGGCATGCGGACCTTGCCCGAGGGCGAGCTGCTGCTGTTCGGGGCGGACATGATCGCCCAGTACCACGCCGGTCACGACCTAGCCCCCTTCTTCCAGCACGAGCTTTTCCACGTCTACCACGCCAGCAAGTTCCAGCAGTGTGACCAGCTCTGGTGCGCCTTGTGGACCGAGGGCCTCGCCACCCATGTCGCTGCAAGCCTCAACCCGGGCGCGAGCGACGGCGAGCTTTTGCTGACCATCCCCGAGCCCATCCGCCCCGAGATCGAGAAGGACCGCAAGCCCGCCGTCTGCGCAGTGCGCGCGAGGCTCGACTCAACCAGGAGCGAGGACATGCGCGCAATGTTCAGCTTCGAACGTCTCGGTCCTTCCATCCCGCCGCGCGCCGGCTACCTCATCGGCCAATGGGTCGCCGCCGACCTTGGAAAGACGCGAAACCTCCAGGAGCTTGCCGCGATGGGGGGCGACTCGCTCCGCTCGGAAATCGCCGCTTCGCTTGACCGGATGGCAGACTGTGGCGGCTGA
>CAZQLI010000006.1:18525-25821 GCA_964594145.1 uncultured Sphingomonas sp.
AAGCCCTTCTCGCCGCTTGCCTTTCCGACCCGGCCATCGCACCCTTGCCATGAAGAGGGTCTGGCGCATGAACCAGGATATATTCTCCTTCCGCTGCGCTGAGTGGAGTCGGGCAATGCATTTGCCGCGGCAATCCGGGACGCTTCCGGCTTGACCCCGGTCGAGCTCGTGGCGCTTGCCGCCTCGACCAGCCTTCTTGCCGGCTGGCGGCTCTATCTCGTCACGCTGATCACCGGGCTCGGGATGAAATTTGGCTGGATCGACCTTCCCGAACAGCTGGAGATGCTTGACGTCCTCGCCAACAACTGGGTGATCGCCATCGCCGGGCTGGGGACGCTGGCCGAGTTTTTTGCCGACAAGATCGCCTGGGTCGACAGTGGCTGGGACGCGATCCACGGCTTTGTCCGGCCACTGGGCGGCGCCCTCCTCAGCCTTGCAATCGTCGATGCCGCGGACCCGGCCTGGCAGGTAGGCAGCTTCCTCCTGGGCGGCGGTGCGGCGCTGGTCGCCCACGCCGGCAAGGCCGGTGCCCGGACCCTCGTCAACACCAGCCCCGAGCCCTTTTCCAATGTTGCCGTCTCCACCGCCGAGGATGTCGCCACGGGAGGGTTGCTTGCACTTGCCATCGCCAATCCGATTGCTGCCGCAATCATCGCGCTCGGCCTCGTCGGGCTGTCGATCTGGCTGGTGATCGCGGCAAGGCGCGCGCTTCGAAGTCTCATCGATCGCCTGAACCCGCCCCGCCCGGCGCCGTGAACCGGGCGCCGGACCAGGCCAGCTTCGACCCGCGCTGGACGCTGGTCATGTCCGTCGCGGCAAGCTCGTTGAGCTTCATCGACGGCTCGATCCTCAACGTCGCGCTCCCGGCCATCCGCGAAGGGACCGGCGCCGGCGCGGCCGAGGTCCAGTGGGTGGTCAATATCTACACCCTCCCGCTCGCGGCGCTCATCCTCATCGGCGGAGCGCTCGGCGACCATCACGGGCGGAGGCTCTGGCTCGTCATCGGCACCTTGCTCTTTGGTATAGGCTCGCTGCTGTGCGCACTAAGCGGAGGCCTCGAGCCATTGCTCGCCGGGCGCGCGACCCAGGGCATTGGCGCGGGCCTCCTCCTTCCCAACAGCCTTGCGCTGCTCAACGGCGTCTACGAGGGCGAAGCGCGCGGCCAGGCAATCGGCACCTGGGCTGCGGCGGGCGCGATTGCCGCCGCCATTGCGCCGCTGATCGGCGGCTGGCTGGTCGAGCATGTCGGCTGGCAGAGCATCTTCTATATCAACCTGCCGTTCGTCGCCGCCGCCGTGACGGTCGCGCTCACCCGCGTGAAAGAGGTGCGCGAGCCGGAAAATGCTCGGCTCGATGTCGCGGGCGCGGTCCTTGCAACCGCCGGCCTTGGCGCTGCCACCTATGGCCTCACCCTGTGGTCGGAAGATTTCGCGCTGACCGCCAAGGCGGCGACCGGGCTGGTCGCCGGGGCCCTGCTCCTGCTTGGCTTCCTCTACTGGGAGCGGCGGCAGGAGGAGCAGGCAATGGTTCCGCTGTCGCTTTTCGAGAACCGCTGCTTTTCCGCGCTGAACCTCATGACCTTCCTGCTTTACGGGGCGTTCGGCGGGGCCATGCTGCTGATCCCCTATGTGCTGATCGAGGCGGGCGGATATTCGCCCGTGGATGCGGGCCTTGCGCTTCTTCCATTGTCGATCCTTCTTGGCCTCGCCTCGCCGCTCATGGGAAAGCTTGCTGTCCGGCTCGGTCCGCGCATTCCGCTTACCATCGGGCCGGTGGTGGTCGGCGCCGGGCTTTTGCTGGCGACCAGGATCTCGCAGGACCAGGCCTACTGGACCCATGCCTTCCCGGCGATCCTGCTGCTTGCGATCGGGATGACGCTGGCCGTGGCGCCGCTGACGAGCACCGTGCTTGCTGCCGTCGATCGCCACCAGACCGGCATGGCGTCAGGGTTCAACAGCGCTGTCGCACGACTTGGCGGGCTCATCGCAATCGCGCTGATCGGCGCAGTGCTGACGAAGACCGGAACCGATCTTCTCCAACCCTTTGCCACTGCCCTCGTCGTCATGGCGATTACCGCGTCGCTCGGAGGCGTTGCCTCCTTTCTCGGTCTTTCCGGCGCCTGGAGACGCAACCCGGAGGCTTCTGGTTGATTTAATCCTTTGCCCGTCCCCTTGCCGGCCGGAAACGACAACAGGAGCTAGTTGCAATGACCGAATCCAATCGCCCGCTGGTGGAGCGGGTTGCCCGCGTACTCGCCGGGGCGGCCCACAGCAGCAATGCCGAGGGCAGCGACCCGTCGGCAGGCGAGAAAGTCGATCTGGTCTGGCCCGAGCATATCAACCAGGCACTGGCCGTGCTTCACACGATGCGCGAACCCGACGAGGCCATGGCCGCTGCCGGCGATGCCGGGACATGGCGGACGATGGTCGAGGCAGCCATCGCCCAGCGCATCGATCCCGCGGAACCGCAACTTGGCTAGGCCGGGTCGAGTCGTTCGTTAAAATTATGGTAAACAGCGCCTCCCGAATCAGAAGGAGGCCGCCATGGACCGCATCGCGCGAGTTTCTCTGGCGCTGGCATCGACCTGCCTGCTTGGTGTCAGTGCTCCCTATGCGTTGAGCCCCGGCCAGCTACTGCTCCTCGACCCGTCGAGCCGGATGGCATCGCTGTGCGGCGGTGACCAGGGCTCGTCGATGCAGGCAAGGCTTGCCGTTGCCGCCGCCTTCATCCAGTCGCAGCCGGGACCGGCGATGCCCCTCTACGAGGGGCTCGGCAAGATCAGCTTCCCAGTCACGACGAACAGCCCGGAAGCGCAAGCCTATTTCAACCAGGGGCTGGGCTTTGCCTATGGGTTCAACCACGCGGCGGCCATCGCCTCGTTCCGCGAGGCCCAGCGGCTCGACCCGGCCTGTGCCATGTGCTGGTGGGGCGAGGCGCTCGCCCATGGTCCCAATATCAACGCCCCGATCACGCCCGACGCGAATGAGCTTGCCCTCAAGGCCTCGGCAAAGGCGGTCGAGCTTTCAGCCGATGTAACGCCGCCCGAGCGCGCGCTCATCATGGCACTTGCCAGGCGCTATTCCGCCGACGCCGGTGCGGACCGGGCCGGGCTCGATGCCGCCTATGCCGACGCGATGCTGGTGGTGGCGCGATATTATCCCCGACATGACGACATCGCGCTGCTTGCAGCCGAGGCCGCCATGGACACGCTGCCCTGGAACTACTGGGACGCCGAGAAACGCAGCCCGCAGCCACGGCTCGGCGAGGCAATCCAGCTGGTGGAAGCCGTCCTCCAGCGCAGCCCGGAGCATCCGCAGGCACCGCATCTTTACATCCACCTCATGGAAAACGGGCCCGATCCCAGGCGGGCCGAGGCAGCAGCGGACCGCCTCGCAGCGCCGCTGGCGGCATCGGCTGGCCACCTCGTGCACATGCCGGCGCACATCTATTACCGCCTGGGTCGCTGGAAGGACTCGGTCCGGGTCAATATCGAGGCGGCCCGCAGGGACGAGGAATATATCAAGGCCCATGATGACCAGGGCCTGGTGCGGTACGGCTATTACCCGCACAACGTCCACTTCATCGTCACCTCGGCCCAGATGGGGGGCGACCTCGAGACGGCCATCCGCGAGAGCCGGAAGCTTGCAACGATCGTCGACGCGGAAACGGCGACGCAGATTGCCTGGATCCAGGCCATCCATGCCGCGCCCTATTTCGCTGCACTGCAGTTCGCGCCGGCAGCCGAAGTCCTGCAGATGCCGGCGCCCGATCCACGCCTCGCCTATGTCGAGGGAATTCGCCACTATGCGAGAGCGGTCGCCTTTGCCCAGCAGGGCAATGAGAGTGGCTATGCCCGGGAAATGCAGGAATTGGCCCGGATCAAGGGCTCAGACCGGCTAAAGGCAATGGTCGACCAGGGCGTCCCGGCGCCGGACCTCCTGGAAATCGCCGAACATGTCGCGCGCGGCCGGCACGCCTCGACACGTGGCCGGCATGGCCAGGCCGCAGGTCATTTCGAGGCGGCAGCCAAGATCGAGGACCGCATCCCCTACATGGAACCCCCCTTCTGGTATTACCCGGTCCAGCAGTCGCTCGGAGCTGCGCTCTACCGGGCCGGACGCTATGACGACGCGCGCCAGGCCTTTACCGCCGCGCTTGCCAAATATCCGGGGAATGGCTGGGCTCTCTATGGGCTTGCCGCCACCGAGCAGAAGCTCGGCCGAAGGGCGCAGGCTGCCGCCGCGACCGATGCGTTGAGCCGCGCCTGGATGGGCGACCGCAAGTGGCTGAGGATGGAGCGGCTCTAGCGTTACGCGTTCGAGGCGATGAACTTCTCGACCACGGGCGCGATTTTCTCGCGCCACTTGCGGCCGTTGAAGATGCCATAGTGGCCGACGTCCCTGGCGAGGTGATACTGCTTCTTCGAGGCCGCTAGACCGGTCGCGAGGTCGAGCGCGGCCTTGGTCTGGCCGATGCCGCTGATGTCGTCGCGCTCGCCCTCGATCGCCAGTAACGGCGTGTCCTTGATCATCGCCGGCTCCACCAGCCGGCCACGATGAGTGAATTCGCCCTTGGGCAGCAGGTGGCGCTGGAACACCACGTCGACGGTCTGGAGGTAGAATTCCGCGGTCATGTCGCACACCGAGAGATACTCGTCGTAAAAGCGGCGCGTTGCGTCCGCGCTCTCGTCGTCGCCGGCCACCAGGTGCTTGAACATCTCCCAGTGGCTGATGAGGTGGCTTCCAAGGTTCATGGTCATGAACCCGGCGAGCTGCAGGAAGCCGGGATAAACCTTTCGCCCGCCGCCGGGGTAGATCATCGGCACCGTGGCGATGACATTCTGCTGGAACCAGGCATGGGGCCGTTGCGTGGCGAGCGTGTTTACCGCGGTCGGCGCCTTGCGGGTGTCGACCGGCCCGCCCATCATCGTCAGCGTCCTGGGCCGCGCAGGGTGACCGTCCGCGTTCATGATCGCGGTCGCGGCATAGGCCGGGACCGATGGCTGGCAGACGGCCAGCATATGGGGACGCTTGCCCGTTTCTTCGTGCACGACCGAGCAATATTCGACCAGGTAATCGATATAGTCGTCGAGGTCGAAGCTGCCCTCGTCGGGAGGCACGAGCTTGGCATCGCGCCAGTCGGTGATGAACACCTCGTGCCGGGGAAGCATCCGCTCGACCGTTCCGCGCAGCAGGGTGGCATAGTGGCCCGACATGGGCGCCACGATCAGCAGCGGCTCACCTTGCTCGACGCCGTCCTTGTGGAAATGCTTCAGCTGGCCAAAGGGTTTGCGCCCGAGGATGCGCTCGTCGACGTGCACCAGCTTCTTGCCGACCTGGACCTCGTCGATCCCGAACTCCGGCTTGCCGCGAGGCGCCGAGGCATGGGCAAATACTTCAAGGCCCGCCGCGACCAGCGGGCCCATCGAGGCGTAGCCGAACGGGTTGCTGGGGTTGTTGAGCCAGCCGGCTCCTAGGCCTGCGAACCTGCTCGCACCCGCCAGCAGCGAGCGCTGCACCTCGTAGGCGTCGTAAAGCATTCAGATTTTCCTGGAAAAATTGGGCATGTTCCACCCCAATGTGGAACCGGTTTCCGCATACGGCAAGTGCAAAGGCCCGATCATGTCCACCGCGACGCGGCAATTGAGGCACGACGGACACACTGCTAGGCCATGGCCATGGCCAGCAGCCCCGATGAAAAGCAGAAGAAGAGCCTCGCCAACCTCGCGATGGTCTGGAGTTTCGCAAAGCGATATCCCGGCCACATCGTCGCCGCTTCGATCGCGCTGCTCGTATCGGCCGGGGCGACCTCGGGGGTTCCCTATTCCTTCAAGCTGATCATCGACCGGGGCTTTTCCGGCGGCGGCGACATCGCCCGCTGGTTCCAGTACCTGCTGTTCCTCGTGCTGCTGATGGCGCTTGCGACGGCGGTGCGTTTCTATTTTGTCAGCTGGCTCGGCGAGCGCGTCGTTGCCGATATCCGCCTTGCAGTGCACCGCAACCTGCTCCGTCTCGCCCCGGGCTTCTTCGAGGAAAACCGGCCGGCCGAGATCACGAGCCGCATCACGGTCGATACCACCATCATCGAGCAGGTCGTCGGCACCACCATCTCGGTTGCGCTTCGCAACCTCGTGATGGGCATTGCCTGCGCGATCATCCTTTTCATTCTCGCGCCCAAGCTGGCCGGGTTGATGCTCCTCGGGATCCCGCTGGTCGTCGTCCCGATCACCCTGCTCGGCCGCCGCGTCCGCGCGGTTTCGAAGCGCAGCCAGGACCGCATCGCGGATGTCGGAACGGTCACCGGCGAGGTGCTCGGGGCCATGAAGATCGTCCAGGCCTTCAACCAGCAGGGACGCGAGGCCGAACGCTTCACCGCCGCAACCGAGAGCGTGTTCAAGACCGCCAAGGTACGCATTCTACTCCGGGCGATCATGAGCTTCATCGTCATCGCGCTGATGTTCTCGGCGATCACGCTGGTCATCTGGCAGGGAGCAATCGACGTTGCCGCGGGGCGCATTACCGGCGGCACCATCGCTGCCTTCGTCCTCTACGGTGGCCTCCTGGCCGGGGCCTTTGGCGCGCTCTCGGAAGTCTATGGCGACCTGCTTCGCGCCGCCGGCGCCTCGGAACGCCTCGAACAGCTGCTGAGCGCGGAGCCCGGGATCAGGGCGCCGGCCAACCCGGTTGCACTGCCACTCCCCGCGGAAGGACGACTGCGGTTCGAGGAAGTGAGCTTCCGCTACCCGACCAGGCCCGACGTGTCGGCTCTCGACAGTTTCAGCCTCGACGTGAAACCCAACGAAAGGCTCGCCGTCGTCGGCCCGTCCGGCGCGGGCAAGACGACGATCTTCCAGCTTGCCCAGCGCTTCTATGACCCCCAGCAGGGCCGGGTGCTGCTCGACGGGGTGGACCTTCGTCAGGCCGATCCCGCCGACATTCGCGAACGCATCGCGATGGTCCCGCAGGAGGTGGTCATCTTCGCCGCCTCGGCCCGCGACAATCTTCGCTACGGCAACTGGGACGCGAGCGAGGACGAGATCTGGGAAGCGGCGCGCGATGCCAATGCCGAGGACTTCCTCCGCGCCCTCCCCGAGGGGCTCGACACGTTCATGGGCGAAGGCGGAGCCCGCCTGTCGGGAGGCCAGCGCCAGCGGATCGCCATCGCCCGGGCGCTTCTTCGCCGGGATGCCCCGCTCCTCCTCCTCGACGAGGCGACCTCGGCGCTGGACGCCGAGAGCGAGCGGCTGGTCCAGGAAGCGCTTGCAAGGCTGATGGGCAACCGCACGACCATAGTCAT
>CAZQLI010000006.1:25831-26477 GCA_964594145.1 uncultured Sphingomonas sp.
CCGCCTGGCGACGGTTCGCGCGGCCGACCGGATCATCGTCATGGACCATGGCCGGATCGTCGAAGAGGGCGACCATGCAACGCTGACGGCCCAGGGCGGGCTTTACGCCCGGCTGGCAAGCTTGCAATTCGACGGGATCGCCGCCTAGCATCGACCGGACAGGGCGCGGTTTCCCGGCTGCCTTGGAACAGCGTCTGCGTCACCGGGGGCGGCGCGCAAGGGGGAAAATTTTATGCGTCTTTTTTCGGCTTGCCTGACCTGTGTTGTGCTGGCGGCCCCGGCTTTTGCAGCCGACGAGCTCGCCTATGGCCCTGTCCCGGGCTGGGTCGATGCGCGGGTCCTGGCCCAGGCAGGCACGAGGTCCGATACGCCAGTCGAGATGCTCCTCACCGACACCCAGTTCAAGCTCGAGCCTGACAGCGTCTCGACCTACTCGCATTATGCTCTCCGCTTCAATAATTCCCAGGGCCTTGCCGCTGGCAACGTCATGGCGAACTGGGACCCGGCCTTCGACACGGTGACGGTGCACAAGGTGGTGATCCGGAGGGAAAACCAGGCGATCGACGTCCTCGGCCGGGGCGAAAAATTCAGCATTCTTCGCCGCGAGACCAATCTCGAGCAGCAGACCCTCAATGGCCAGCTGACC
>CAZQLI010000007.1:0-8090 GCA_964594145.1 uncultured Sphingomonas sp.
ACGGCAAGGCCGATCCCCATCCCGTCCTCCTTGGTGGTGAAGAAGCCGTCGAACAGCCGGTCGAAATCGCCCGGAGCGATCCCCGGGCCATTGTCGCGGACCATCAGCGATATCTCGCCGCCCGGCCCGACACCGGTCGAGAGCTCGATCGTCCGATCGCCCCTCTCCTGTTGGCCAAGCGCCTGGATGGCATTGACGAGGAGGTTGACGATGACCTGCTGGAGCTGGACGCGGTCACCGAGGATCTTCGGTAGCTTCGGCTCGAGGTTGCAAAGGAGAGTGATCGCCCTTGTCTCGATGTCGTGGCGCACGAACAGCAGCGCTTCGCGGACGACGTCGTTGAGGTCGAGGTCGGCACATTCGATGACATGCCTGGAGACCATCCCGCGGATCCGCTGGACGATCTCGCTGGCATGCCTGGCGCTCGCCGCGATCCGCTCGGTGAGCTGGTGCACCTTGGGGAGATTGGGGTCGTCGCGCGACAGCCACCGGAGGCTGGTCTCGGCGTTCATCGCGATTGCGGCAAGCGGCTGGTTCACCTCGTGGGCGATCGAGCTTGCAAGTTCGCCAAGCGTCGCGACCCGCGTTGCCCGGCTATAATCCGACTGCAGCTGGCGAAGCTCGGATTCCGTGGACAGGCGGTCGGTTATGTCCTCGAGGCTGATGAGTGTCACGTCGAGCCGTTCCGGCGGGTTGGGATAGGTGACCGAGAGCTGGACATCGAGCAGCCGCCCGTCGTGCGTCTGGAGCTTGATCAGTTCCCGGTGACTTCGCTTCCCCTCGAAATGGGCAATCACGACCCGGCGAGCGCATTCCGGCGAAAAGGCGAACAGATATTCGACCGACCCGGTGAGCGCCTCGGCGCTTTCGGCGTTGAACAGCTGCACCGCGCTCATGTTGGCGTCGGTTACCGTGACGACCTCGCGGGCGATGGCGACGAGTTCCGGGTGCTCGTCGATATAGGGGCGAATGTCGATGACGCCGTCCGCGCGGAGGCGCTGGAAGATGGCATCGAGGCCGCGCCCGTCGACCTGGAGGAGTGCCGTTGGCAGGTAGTGGATCAGCCTCCGGTAGCGCTCCTCGCTCGCGCGCACCGCCCAGGGCGAACGCCCGTCGGCGATTTCCCCTTCGACCGTGACATTGACCCTGAGGAGCAGGCCCTGGTGCCTCTTGCCCCAGACGGTGAGCCTTGCTCCTCGAAGCATGAAGGAGTTGATGGGGCTCGACCGCGCCCGATGGCGCGGGCTGTCGGATGCAACCGCGGCAATCAGGCGGGCGAGTATCTGCCAGCTGTCCGGCGGTGCAAAGAAGGCGACCGGCTGGCCGATCATTTCCTCGCGTTCGACCGGGGCGCCGACGACCTTGGCGGCGCGCTCGTCGAGTTCTGAAATCCTTGCCCCGTGGAGCAGGCTTTCGGCCCAGCCCGGCTCTCTCCCGGCATCGCCTGCAGCCGGCTCGAGCAGCGACGTCACGCCCGAAAGGTCAAGCTCCCAGCGCGCGACGAACATCTTCGGATCGCCGATCGCCGCAGCTTCCCTGGGCGCGGCCGCTGCCCCCGGGTCGAGCTCAAGCGTCTGCAAGACATTGGTCATGCTAGCACTCCGGCCTGCTATTGCCGTTTACGCCAACAAGCGATCCAACCAGCTGGAGCAGGAGCTCGTCCTCCACCGGCTTGGCGAGGCAATCCACCGCCCCGTTGCGGATGGCAAGCGCCCTTGTGAAAGCGTCGGGCGCAGAGGTGATGACCAGCGCCGGGGGCGCCGCGCTGGTCTCGTTGAGGCGCTGAAGCAGCTCGACGCCGTCCATGTGGGGCATTCGAAGGTCGGTGATGACGAGTGCGAAACGCCCCGGGACATAGTCTTCAAGGAAGCCGGTCGCGCTGTCATAGGGTTCGCCGGCAAATCCGCCGACCTGCAGAAGGTCCCCGAGCGCGTCACGTACGGCCGCGTCATCGTCGACGATCGCGATCCTGGGCTGCTCCTTGGACAATCCGGCGACCCTCATGCACCCGGCCAAATCGGCCAGGTTCAAATGTCGCACCGGACAATCGCCGAGGGTACCATGCCATGGTCTAGGTCGCTTCATTCCCGCGGAGATCATGGGGCAGCGCTTCCCATGTCCGGATCAGTTCTCCCGCGGTCCGAGCCTCCATCTTGCGCATGACGCTGCTCCGGTGGAGCTTCACCGTGACGACACTGATGCCAAGGTCATAGGCGATTTGCTTGTTGAGCCGCCCAAGCGCCACCTGCCGGAACACCTGGCGTTCCCGCGGGGTCAGCTTCGCATAATTTTCCGAGTGGATATCGGTCACCCGGGCGGAAAGCCGCTGCGCGATATCCCTTTCGATCCCTTCCGTGACGGCATCGAGCAGGGTCTGGTCGCGGACCGGCTTGGTCAGAAAATCGATCGCGCCCGCCTTCATCGCCTGGACCGACATCTCGATGTCGCCATGGCCGGTAAGGAAGACGATCGGCTTGCCCCGTCCGGCAAGGCTGATCTGTTGCTGGAGGTCGAGGCCGCTCGCGCCGGGCATGCGGACGTCGAGCACCAGGCAGCCGGCGCGGTCGGGAATATCCGCTTCCATCAATTCCTTTGCCGAGCCGAAGTCGGCGGCATCGAGGTCGACCGACTCCATCAGCTCGCGCAGGGCACCGCGGACGTCGGCGTCATCGTCGACAATCAGAATGAGGGGCCGCTCCTGGGTACCGGAGCCGATATCTTGCAAATGTCCCATGCTATCCTCCCGCTTCCGAGCTGCGGCTGGTTGCCATTTATTTCTCTCACGGCTGCCCGTCCGAGTGTAATCCCGAATGGGGTGAGGCGGGCGCTCCCCTGTTCGGGGAGGATGGCCCAAGGCGGATGACCCGCCGTCCGAACCGGATCGCGTCGAGCGAGTAGGCGCCGGGGCCAAGAAGGACGAGCGCGGCCGAGCCGCCGGCCGACGCGATCCAGGCCGGGAGATGGTCCGAACCGACGATGCCGAGGCTTGCCCCGACCGCCGCGAGCAGCGCGATCGAGGCGGCCCGCGTCCAGAGGCCGGCGACAAGCGCCAGGGCGAGAAGGGCCGCCATCGCTGCTGCAGGCCACCAACCGGCCTGTTCGCCAAGGATATTCTGGCTTGCCGGCCAGGCGATGAGCGCCAGCGAAAGACGCAGCACGAGCAGCGCCGTTCCCGCGGGGCCGTCGGGAAAACTCCTGTTCGGCTTGGACATGCACCCGCGATAGCGCCGCGGGCGGGATGCACCATCCTTTGGTCGGGGATGTTTCAATGCCCCGTTCGGGGGTAGCATGGCGCCCGGCACGGACCATTGGTGACAGGCCACCGGGGTTGCAAGGAGGGCGACGACAGGCGTTGCGGCGACGAGCGAGCCAGCTGCTGGAATTCCTCCGCGCCGCGGCACTTCTGCTGCTGCTCGCGCTTCCGCTGGGGGCGGCGGGGAGCGAGCGCAGCATCACTCACTACACGCACCGCAGCTGGAGCGAGGAAAGCAATGCCCCAAAGCCCGTGTACGCGCTGGCCCAGGGGAAGCGGGGCTATTTGTGGGTCGCGAGCGGCAGCGGCCTCTATCGCTTCGACGGCGTCAACTTCGAGCTGGTGAGCGGCGGGATCGACCGGCTGGCCCATGGTCCGCCATCGGCGCTCATGGTGCGTTCCAACGGCGATGTCTGGACCAACTTCGAGCGCTCCAGGCGCTTTGCCGTCTACCGCGACGGAAAGCTGAATTTCCTCAAGGCGCCGGTAGCACCCGACCGGGTCCAGGCAATGATGGAGGGGCCCGATGGCACTATCTGGGCCCTGACCGAGGCAATCGGCTCTCCGCTGCTTCGCTATCGCGGCGGTCGCTGGACCCTTTTCGGGCGGGGTGCAGGGGCGCCAGTCGACAATCCGTTCAGCATGGTGGTGACCTCCGACGGGACCGTCTGGATTTCCTTCACCGGCTCCGTTGCAAGGCTCGTCCCGGGAAGCGAGCGGTTCGAGACGGTGATGGATCGCCCGCGATCGCTTGGCCGGCTCTCGGTCGACCCGGAGGAGCGGATCTGGCTTACCGAAAGGCGGGGAAGCTACCCGATCACCGGGCCCAGGGGCCTGGGAAAACCGCCGGAGCTTCGCAACCCTTACCGGACCGACGTGGCCGAGATCCGCGGTTGGCCATTGTTCGACCGGGAGGGCAATCTGTGGATCGCCACCTATTACGATGGCCTGCAAAGGGTTGGTCAACCCGAGCCGAGGGGCGAGGCGTCCGCTTCCGCGGCCGTGCGCCGGGTCGAGCATTTCGGCTTCAGCGACGGTCTTTCCTCGAACGTCACCACCCGGATATTCCAGGCGGCCGACGGCAATATCTGGGTTGGCACCGAAAATGGCCTGGACCGCTTCGGCCCGGCGACGCTTCGCTTCGAGCCCCAGCTCAGCGACCCGGCGGCGTTCGGCGACCTGCTTCTCCAGGCGCGGGACGGGACCGTCTATATCGGCGAGGCCTCGACCGTGTACCGGGTCCGTCCCGGCGGAAGGCCGGAGCCGATCTTTCGGACCGAGGTCGAGCCGCGCACCCTGTGCGAGGCGCCCGATGGCGCCATATGGATCGGCATCGACCGCGAGGTCGTCGTCTGGCGGGACGGGAAGGCAATGCGGCTCGGGAAGCCCGCCCCGGTCAACTCGACCATCTATGACTGTGCGTTCGACGCCAATGGGGACTATTGGGTTACGGCAGCGCTCGGCGGCATGGCCCGGCTGAAAGGGGGCAGGTGGGAAAGGATGTTCGGCGAGCCGGGCAATGGCTTTCTTCCCAAGTCGATGACCTCCAACGACAAAGGGACAATCATCTTCCAGTGGAACGACAGCAGGCTTAGCTTTCTCGACCGGCCCAGTCCCGAGCTGCTGCCGATCCCGGTCGGCGGCTATGAGCCCGACGAGGTCGCGCTTTATTCCGCGGGCAGCGACATCCTCTATCTCGGCGGGCGCTTCGGGCTGGCGAGGTTCGAGGGCGGGCGGGCAAAGCGCATCTCCCCGAGGCGCGTGCCCCGGTTCAATGGGATCAACGGGATCGTGCAAACGCCCGAGGGTGACACCTGGCTCGCCGGCGCTGGCGGGCTGATGCGCCTTACAACCGCAGCGCTCAAACGGGCATTCGAGCAGCCCGGCGAACCGGTCGCGATCCAGTCGTTCGGGACCGCCGACGGGCTTCGCAGCCTGCCGCACGACCATAGCCGCCACTCGATCGTCCGGGGCGGTGATGGCCGGCTGTGGATCGCCACGCAGACGGGCACCTTGTGGCTCGACCCCGGCGAAATCGCCCGGACCGACCGGCCGCCCCGGGTCGCGATCAGCGCCCTTTCCGCCGACCGGCTCTACCGCGACCCCGTCGAGATCACGCTCCCGGCGGGCACGAAGGACATCGAGATTGATTTCGCGGTCTTCGCCTTTTCCAGCCCGCGCGAGGCGAGGGTCCGCTACCGCATCGAAGGCCAGGACGCGCAATGGGTCGAGGCCGGCATGCGCCGCCAGGCTTTCTACACCAACCTGTCACCGGGCACCTACCGGTTCGAACTGGAAGCGGCGAGCGAGGACGGGCCGTGGAGCGAGCAGCCGGCGGTCCTCCAGTTCACCATCCCGCCGACTTTCGTCCAGTCGGGATGGTTCATCGCGATATGCGCCCTCGCCACATTGCTTCTTCTTGGCCTGCTTTACCGGCTGCGCATGGCAAGCGTCGCTGCCCGGATCCGGAGCCGCCTCGCGGAGCGGTTGGGCGAACGGGAGCGCATCGCGAGGGAGCTTCACGACACGCTCCTCCAGAGCGTCCAGGGCCTCGTCCTTCGCTTCCAGTCCGTCGCCAACCGGATGCCGCCGGAAGGCGCGTCCCGGGCCCAGCTGGAAGACGCGCTGAAGCGCGCCGACGAGGTCATTGCCGAGGGCCGAAGCCGGGTCCAGGAGCTGCGCGCCGCCGATGCGCCTGGGGACCTTCCCGAACTCATCAGGCAACGGGCAGTGGAAGCGGATTTCGACCCGGCGACCGCGGTACGGATCGTCGTTGAAGGAAAGCAGCGGCCGCTCCATCCGCTGGTGTCGGCCGAGCTTGGCCGGATCGCCGGCGAAGCGCTGCTCAACGTCGCGCGCCACGCCAGCGCCGACAGGGTGGAAGTCAGCCTTCGCTACGGGTCGCGCGAGCTTGCACTCGAAATACTCGACGATGGAGTCGGCATCGCCGCCGATTTCCTCGACAGGCAGGGCAGGCCCGGGCATTTCGGGCTCATAGGAATGCGCGAGCGCGCAGAACGTATCGGCGCCGCCTTTTCCATCGAGAGCGAGACAGATGGCGGGAGCGCCGTCAGCGTCACGCTGCCCTCGGCGCTCGCCTATGCCGATGCCCGGCCGGCAAGACGATTTGCATTGCCATTCAAGAACAAGGAGAAACCGGCCCGTGCCTGACAAGGGTTCCTCGCCAATCCGCATCCTCATCGTCGATGACCACCCGCTGCTTCGCGAGGGCATCGGCCTTATCCTCCAGGACCGGACCGACATGGTGGTCATTGGCGAGGCGCGCGATGGCGCCGAGGCGCTGGAACAGTTCCGCGAGCTTCGGCCGGATGTCACTCTGATGGACCTCCAGATGCCGGTCATGAACGGGGTCGATGCAATAACCGCGATCCGCTCGGAATTTCCCGACGCGAAGATCCTCGTCCTCACCACCTATTCGGGAGACGTCCAGGCAGTAAGGGCGCTAAAGGCCGGGGCGACGGGCTATCTCCTCAAGAGCAGCCTCAGGACGGAGATGCTCGATGCGATCCACAATGTTTACCGCGGTCGGCGCCACCTCCAGAGCGACGTTGCTGCACAGATCGCGCTTCACGTTGTCGACGATGGCCTGACCGAGCGCGAGACTGCAGTCCTTCGCCTTGTTGCCGACGGCAAGGCCAACAAGGAGATCGCGCGGTCGTTGTCGCTGTCGGAGGAGACGGTAAAGGCGCACCTGAAGAACATCTTCGCCAAGCTCGACGTCACCGACCGTACCCATGCAGTCACCGTCGCCGCCCGCCGAGGGTTCATCGAGCTCTAGTTGCAAGTCTCCGGCCAATCCTGCCGCCGGCATCGGCAATTGCTAGTCCCTGGGTCAGCTTTACCACGACCAGCGTGGAAGCGGTGCTCGCCCAGCGCCCGATACCCGGTGTCGGCCGCGGGCGGTCAAAGGGTACGGGTGAGCCGTGTCAATCGGACGCGACAGGGATGATGGACGCAAGGGTTTTTCCGATTTCACCTTGCGGCCAACGAAATGGCAGTCGAGCATCCAACCTGTCCGGCTCACAACCCTCGGTCGGCCTATTCTAGAGCAGGGCCATGCCGCCATCGACGCGAAGGTTGATGCCGGTGATGAAGTTGGAACGGTCCGAGGCCAGGAACAGCGCTGCCTCGGCCAGCTCGTCGGGCTCACCGAGCCTCCCGAGCGGGATCGCGGCGGCCATCTTGGCCGCGAAGCTTGGCCGGCTTTCCGGCGGAACCCCGAGCTTTTCGAGGATCGCCGTGTCGGTAGGACCGGGGCTTAGGACATTGACCCTTATGGCCCTTGCGCTCAGTTCCACTGCCCAGCTTCGAGCAAAGGCGCCGATCGCGGCCTTGGTCCCTGCATAGACGGCATGGCCGTCGAGGTTCTTCTCGCTCGCAAGCGAACCGGTGAGGATGATCGAACCGCCATCGCGCATCACCGGGACCATCTTCTGCACGCCGAAGAAGGTCCCTTTCGCATTGACCGCGAACTGCTGGTCATACTCGGCTTCGCTGACTTCGCTCGAGTGGCGAATGGTGTTGATGCCTGCGTTTGCCATGTAGATGTCCAGCCCGCCGAACCGGCTGGCGATTTCTTCCGCGAGCATGTCGTGATCAGCGAGCCTGGCTGAATCCGCCTCTATCCCGACAGCCCCTTCGCCAATTTGGCGGAGCGCCTCGTCGATCGCCGAGGCCCGCCTGCCGGTGATGATGACCTTCGCTCCTTCGGCAGCGAATTTTCTTGCCGCAGCCAGGCCTATGCCGCTGCTTCCGCCGGTGATGAGCGCGGTCCGGTTCGCGAGTATTCCCATGGGACAATTCCTTTCGCCTGCAT
>CAZQLI010000007.1:8190-14422 GCA_964594145.1 uncultured Sphingomonas sp.
CGGCAGCCCCGGGGCCAAAGGCGACTAGACCCGAGGATAGCTTGTTCGAAAAGCGCCCGGCGTGGCAGCAACGAGGGTGCGGGGAACAAGCGCGGGCGACCAGCCCAACCAACTTCTCCGGACGTGAACAGGCGGCAGCAAGGACCTGCCGGGCGAAGGGGGTCGAGCCTGAAAAGCAGGCAGGCACGGAAAGCATAAGCGATGGCCGAGACCTACCAATTCAAGCCGAGCGAATATCCGTTCGTCCCGGGCTCGCCATATACGCCGGAGCATCCTGCCTCGCGGCGGCTCGCCTATGCCCTGGTCGGGCTCCTCGCCGGGCTCACCGGCGGTCTTGGCAATGCACTGGTCACCGCGAACCTTGCCCATTTCCAGGGAACGCTCGGGCTCACCGCGGTGGAGACCGCCTGGATCCCGGCCGCCTACGTGATGACCAACGTCTGCGCCAACCTGGTGCTGGTGAAGTTCCGCCAGCAGTTCGGGCTGGGGCTTTTCGTCCAGCTGGTGCTCGCTGCCTATCTCGCGACGGCGGTCGCCCATCTTTTCATCCATGGTTTCTGGTCGGCGATCCTGATCCGGGCGGCGAGCGGCGTTGCGGGCGCAGGTCTCATGGCCATCTCCGTCCTTTCCCTGTTCCAGGCGATGCCGGCGAACAAGCGGATCGGCGCCATCCTCATCGGGATCAGCATCCCCCAGCTCTCCGCTCCTCTCGCCAGGGTGATCGCGCCGTCGCTGCTCGAATGGGGCGATTGGCGGATGAGCTATTTCTTCGAGGTCGGACTCGTCCTCCTGACGCTCGCCGCCGTGCTGACGTTGCCGCTTCCCCCGGGTCGCCACGAGAAGGCGTTCGAGAAGACCGACCTCCTCACCATCGGTCTCGTCTTCCCCGGCGTCGTCCTGCTCTGCGCGGTACTGGGCCTCGGCAGGGTCCTGTGGTGGGCCGAAGCCGAGTGGCTCGGCTACGCGCTCATCGGCGCAGTGCTGCTGCTGGTCTCAGGCTTCGCGATCGAGCACCGGCGTTCGCGGCCGCTGCTGACGACACGCTGGCTCGGCCAATGGACGATCATTCGAATCGCGATGGTCGCGATATTCGTCAGGGTGCTGCTTACCGAGCAGTCCTTTGGCGCGATCGGCCTCCTTTCCGCGGTCGGGATGGGCATCGACCAGGTCCAGTCGCTCTATGTCGTCGTGAGCCTGGCGTCGCTCGCCGGGCTCGTCGGCGCGGTTCTCATGTTCCGCCCGGGCGCCCCGGCACGCCCGATCCAGCTCGCCTGTCTCCTGATCGCAATCGGGGCGTTCATGGACGCCGGTTCGACTAACCTCACCAGGCCTCACGACCTCTACTTGAGCCAGGCACTGATCGGCTTTGGCGCACTGCTTTTCATCGGCCCCGCCATGGTGATCGGCGTGTCGCGGACGCTCCTTGCGGGCCGCGAGAATTTCATCAGCTGGCTGGTGCTGTTCGGAGCGACGCAGAACCTCGGCGCGCTTGCCGGCACCGCGGCGTTCGGGACCTTCCAGACGGTCCGCGAGAAATTCCATTCCCACAATCTCGTCGAGCAGGTCGTTTCGACGAACCCGGTCATCGCGGACCGGCTGGCGGCCGGGGCGCGCCAGCTCGGCTCGACGGTCGCCGACCCGCTGCTTCGAGGTGCCGAGAGCGTCGTGCTGCTTGGCCGGCAGGTCTCCCGCGAAGCCCATATCCTCGCGTTCAACGACGTCTTCCTCGTCATCGCGCTCCTCGCCTGCGCCATGTTCCTCTGGGCGGTGTCGATCGAGGTGCGGCTCCGGCGCGCCAGGGTTGAATTTCCAACCATATTACTCACCCGCAAGATGGCAGCGATGGCCTCGGCGGGTCCCAGGCAGGGGCAATGACCATGAAACCCGCAGAATTGATCGATGGAGCGCAAGGTGGCGCGCCGGCCATGGTCGGGGACGGGGCGAACCTCCCGCAATCTTCTGAGAGCAGGCAAGCCAAGGCGCCGGCGGGCGAGGTCGGGGTGCCGGTTGCCGACGGCGGCGAACCGGCAGCCGCCGCCTCCCGCTGGGTTCCACCGACCCGGAGGCTCCCGGTGCGCTTCGCCGTCATCATCCTGGTGGCAGTAGCGATCGGAGCCATCCTCTACGCGTGGCAGCTCCCGCCGTTCAAGGGCCGCTACGAGCAGACGGACAATGCCTATGTCCGGGGCCAGACGACGGTGATCAGCCCGCAGGTATCCGGCTATGTGGCCGAGGTAGCGGTCCGCGACTTCGAGCATGTCGAGGCCGGCCAGCTTCTCGCCCGGATCGACAACCGCATCTATTCGGCAAGGGTCGCGCAGGCCCGCGCCAATGTCCTTTCCCAGCGTGCCAATCTCGACAATTCCGCGCAGGCCCAGCGCTCGCGCGAGGCCGGCGAGCGCGCCGGCGATGCAGCCATCTTCAATGCCGAGGCCCAGTTGCGCCGGGTCCAGGCCGACACGCGCCGCATCGAGGCACTCTCGGCCCGTGGCTGGGTCACCAAGGCCGATCTCGACCAGCAGCAGGCGGCGCTCCGCGCTGCGCAGGCCCAGCTGCGCCAGGCAATGGCCGCGCGCGAGATCAACCGCCAGGAGGTGAGAAGCGTCGTGGTTGGCCGGGCAGGTCTCAATGCCAATGTCGAGGCTGCAAGGGCCCAGGTGCGCCTCGCCGAAGTGGACCTTGAGCATACCACCATCCGCGCGCCCAAGGCGGGCCAACTGAGCGAGATCGGCGTGCGCCAGGGCCAATATGTCTCGGCCGGGACCCAGCTCATGTTCCTCGTCCCGAAGTCATTCTGGGTGACCGCGAATTTCCGCGAGGCCCAGACCCGAAAGATGAGGGTGGGACAGGAGGCCAGCTTCACCGTCGATGCGCTCGGCGGCCAGCGGATCAAGGGCCATGTCGAGAGCCTGGCGCCGGCGGCCGGTTCGGAGTTCGCGATCCTCAAGGCCGACAATTCAACCGGCAATTTCGTCAAGGTCGCGCAGCGCATCGCGGTCCGCATCCGGATCGACCCCGGCCAGCCGCTTGCCGAGCGGCTGCGGCCTGGAATGTCGGTCGTGGCGCGGGTCGACACGTCCGGGGAATAGCGACGGTGGCGTCCTGCAGCGATCGGGCCGGGCGGGCCAAGGGGCCGCTCCTCCAATGCCCGGGCTGATCTACCCGCTCCCCGGGGCCCCGGATATCGACGAAGTCGCTGGCACGAAGGTGCCGGCGGCGGGGCCCGGCCCCTGGTCCATCGCTCTTTATCGATCGCTCTGGCTTGCAACCACCTTCTCCAACGTCGGCACCTGCATGAAGGACGTCGGCGCGGGCTGGCTCATGACTTCGCTCTCTGCGAGCCCGCTGGTCGTCGCGCTGGTCCAGTCAGCGGCGATGTTGCCGATGGCGCTCCTGTCGCTCCCCGCCGGCGCACTCGCGGACATCGTCAGCCGCCGGACCTTGCTTCTCGCCGCACAAGGCTGGGCGCTCCTGGCATCGCTGGCCATGTTCCTCGTCACCCTGGCCGGCGCGATGAACCCGCTTCTTTTGCTCCTCCTCACATTCGCAACTGCCTGCGGCACTGCGTTCAGCATTCCGGCACTCCAGTCGATCACGACGGAGATCGTGCCGCGGGCCGCGCTCACCCGGGCCGTCAGCCTCGGCGGCGTCAGCAATAATATCGCCCGCATCGCCGGGCCTGCGGCGGGCGGGCTCGTCATCGCCGCCGCCGGCGCCGAGTGGGTATTTCTTGCCAATGGGATTTCGATCCTCGGGATCATCGCGGTCATCCGTAGGTGGGAGCATGCTGGCGAGCCCCAGCGGCTCCCGCCCGAGCACCTGCTTGGAGCCATCCGGGCGGGATTTCGCTACGTCCATTCGTCGGGCGGGCTTCATTCGCTGATGGTGCGCTGCATCGTCTTTTTCATCGGCGCTAGCGCGCTCTGGTCGCTTCTTCCGCTCGTCGCCCGCCACCAGCTCGGCCTTGGTCCCGCGGGCTACGGGCTGCTGCTGACTTTCATCGGCGGCGGAGCAATCACCGCGGCGCTGATCCACCACCGCGTTCGGCGCCATTTCTCGCCAAACGGCCTCACCCGCGGGGCATCGCTGCTTCTCGCCGGGGCGCTCGCGCTCGCGGCATGGTCGTCCACTGCCTCGACGGCGCTCGGCGCGATGTTCGCAGCGGGATTTGCCTGGAACCTGATGACCTCGAGCTTCCAGTCCGCGGCGCTGCTCGATGCCGCGCCCTGGGTGAAGGCGCGGGCCTTTGGCATATTCCTCATGGTGTTCAACGCCTCGATGGCGCTCGGCGCTTTCCTGTGGGGAACGGTCGCGACCTTCCTTGGAATCCCCGAAAGCATGCTGCTTGCCTCGGGCCTGCTTGCCCTCGGCCTCCTTGCCTCGCTTCATTACCCGCTGGTCATCGATCCCGACCAGGATCTCAGCCCCTCGCGGCACTGGCCCGATCCGGCCGTCGAGATAGAACCGGCGGCCGACGATGGCCCGGTCCTGGTGACGATCGAGTATGAAGTCACTCCGGCCAATGACGAGCTGTTCGTGGCGCGGCTGGGCCGGCTCCGGGCGCTGAGGCTGCGGGATGGAGCGATGCGCTGGCGATACTGGCGGGACCTATCCAGTCGCAACCTCGTCATCGAGACGTTCATCGTCGACTCCTGGCTTGAACATATGCGCCAGCACGAGCGGGTCACCAATGCCGACCGCAAGATCCAGGACGAGGTGATTGCGCTCCATTCCGGAAAGTCGCCGCCACGCGTGCGCCACTGGATCGCGCTTCGCTGACGCGCGCCATTGTCTCGCGCATGCTTCGGGCACGAGGCGGCTGGACCATTTGCAGGGCGGCACGCGAATTTCAGCGGGGACTTCCTAGCCTTCAGCATAGTTACGCGCCGCGGCCCCGCCGTTTTATCTTCGAGCGACATGCAAATGCGGATGGAGGAAAGGCGTGGCGCGGCCATTGCCAGGAAGATTGTGGCGCGACCGGCAGGGCCGGGTCGCCGGGCCTGCAAACGCCCAAGAAATCCCGGGCCGGAGCGTCAGCCTTGCCATGCTGGCGTCCTTTACATCGGCAAGGACGCAGATACTCGCACGTCCAGCCGACCCGCTGGCCATATCCACCAGCTACTCGGTGATGAGGAGCGGGATCGGAGTCCTTGGCCTTGCCTTCCCGCTGGTGATCGTTATCGGCGGCGGCCTCGACAACCTGCAGGGCTCGCTAAGCGCCTATTATCATTTTTCTCCGCTCGACCCGTCACGCTACGGCGCTGGGACGATGCGCGACCTCTTCGTCGGCATGCTCTGCGCCATCGGTGCTTTCCTGTTCTTCTACCGCGGCCACTCGCTGCAGGAGGACGTTGCTCTCAACATCGCCGGGATCTCGGCGGTGCTGGTCGCCTTTTTCCCGATGGACTGGCCACCGGACTCCGCTGCCGCGGGTTCGACCAGCGCAGGAATTCACTCGGTGTGCGCCACCATCTTCTTCGTGATGGTGGCCTATGTCTGCGTCTTCCGGGCACGCGACACGCTTTGCCTGATGGGCGATGCAGACCGCCGGCGAAAGTTCGAGCGCCTTTACCTGGTCCTGGGGATATTGATGGTGTCGACACCGGCAGCCGTTGCGCTTCTCCGGCAGATCTCGGCGGTCGTCCCCATCGGCTACACGACGCTTCTCATCGAGATTGCGGGCGTCCTCGTGTTCGCTTCCTTCTGGCTGGTGAAGAGCATCGAGATCCGCTCGTCGGTGCGTGCCCGCCTCGATGGCCGGCCCGAGATGATTCCCGTCCAGTAAGCAGGGCGGCGACGATGAGCTTCAAAGCAATTGTTCGCGAAAAGAGGCGATGATGAGCAGACCCCGTATTTTCCTCGGTTCCTCCGGACAGCAGCAAAAGCTGGTCCAGGCGCTCACCAGGGGCCTTGGCGAGATCGCCGAGGTCGAACCATGGACAACGAGCTTCAACCCCGGGGTCTCGACCCTCGAGCGACTGATGGAGCTCACCCGGGAGGTCGATTTTGCAGCCTTCGTCTTTGCAGCAGACGACTGGACCACGAGCCAGGCTTCGTCGGCGCCTGACTCGGCATCGGGCCAGGCGTCGCCTCGCGACAATGTCGTGTTCGAAGCCGGCCTGTTCGGAGGGGCGCTCGGGATGCGCCGGACCTTCATCCTCCACGCCAATGGCGCGAAGCTTCCGACCGACCTCCTCGGGCTTACCAGCGTCCGCTACTCGGGCGACATGAC
>CAZQLI010000007.1:14522-25898 GCA_964594145.1 uncultured Sphingomonas sp.
GTCCGCGTCAAAAACGACGCGACGACCCTCTTTTACTATTGGAACGGCGAGCGCCCGCTCGAGGTCGGGACGCCCCAGCTCCATGGCACCGGCGAGATAAGGCTGGAATCCGAGGGCCGCGCCAACGGCTATTTCACGACCCGGTCCGACAGCGACCCCGAACTCAACGCGAGGACCGTCGGCATCTATTGGCGCGCCGAGCCCGCAGACGTCGAGGTGGTCGAAGGCCGCGATGACCAAAGGCGTGCCGCATTGATTGCGGAGCGCCTCAAGGAATGGGAGGCGGTCCGCAATGGCTAGGCCAGTGAGGATCCTTCTCCAGACGACCATAACCACGACCACGGACGACTGGTCGATTGGTCGCTTCAGCAGGCTTGGAGCGCTTCTTCGAGGAGAGCAGGGCGCCGATGGAACACCGCTTTACGACATCGTGATGCGCGACCGGGAAACGAGCGAAGGGCCCGACCCGCTGTTGTCGACGATCGACCAATTGGATTTCGACCAGCTGTGGTTGTTCGCGGTCGACACCGGAAATGGCCTTTCAGGCGAGGATTGCGAGGCAATCGGCCGCTTCCGCGAGCGCGGGGGAGGTCTTCTCGTCACCCGTGACCACATGGACCTCGGTTCTTCGGTTTGCACGCTCGGCGGTGTCGGCAAGGCCCATTATTTCCATTCGCGGGCGCAGGACCCGGATCTCGACCGGCGAAGTCGCGACGACCCGTACACAAAGGCGATCGACTGGCCCAATTTCCACTCGGGCGCCAACGGCGATTACCAGGAAATAGAGCCGGTCGGCCCGGTTCACCCGATCCTCGTTCGACAGGATTCTCCATTCGACTCGATCCGCTACCTACCGGCCCATCCGCACGAGGGCGGCGTCGGCGCACCGGAAGGGGAAGGCGCGAGGGTGGTTGCAAGGGGAACCAGCAAGACAAGCGGGAAGCGGTTCAACATCGCGGTTGCTTTCGAGCCAGGAGAAAATGGCGGCCCGGCGGTTGCGCAAAGCAGCTTCCATCATTTCGCCGACTATAACTGGGATCCTAAGCTTGGCTGCCCGGGCTTCGTCGGGGAAGTTCCCGGCTACGGGCTCGGGCAAAGTCCCGAGGCGATCGGTGATACCCGCCAGTATATGCTCAACCTTGCCCAATGGCTGTCGAGCGGCAGGGCTGCCTCCTAGGAAGGCTGCATCGCGATCACCAGCCGGTCGGCAATCCGCTGGCGACGGCGATGATAGGAATGGACGGCCCTCCGCAGCGCCGCCAGCTCATCTTGCGCAAGGTGGTTTTCGATTCCGCGAAGCTCCTCGTGGACGTTGGCGAGGAGGTTTGCTTCCCAGCAACGCACCATCGAGAGCCGGCTGTTGAGCGACTGGATCGCAATCAATAGTTCGCCGTTGCCGTTCCGCCCGGCGATGGCGGCGAACAGCCGGCTGGTGCGCCCTGCAAGCGACACATCGTCATGCGCCGCTAGCCCGGCCCAGTCTTCCGGGTCCACCGCCACCTCCTGCTTTTTCAGTGCCAGCTGCAGCAGCTGGCCATTCCACTCGTAAAGCTGGCGTAAGGCCATCTCGGTAAAGAGCGGCATTCGGAAGCCCTCGCCAGGAGTCGCCTCGATGAGCCGCTCGCCGACCAGTCGCTGGAGAGCGTCGCGCACCGGCGTGACGCTCGAGTTGAACCGGTCGGCGAGGTGGAACGGCTCGAGATGGTCGCCGGGCAGAAACCGCGCGGCCTCGACCTCGTGCCGAATGGCATCATAGACCCTTTCGAAGGTGCCGCGCGGGTTCATGGGTCCATGCCAGCCCGTCAGGCAGCGCCCTTCTGGCCAGCCACGAAGTCGGCGACGAGCCGTTTCTGGTCGGGTGTCAGCTCGTCGGCAGCGCCGACCCGTCCCGGGCCCGGGCCGGCACCAAGCAGGATCGAGGGGCATTGCCCTTCATAGTTGCCGAGATTGGGGCGGTGCTGGCGATAGCCGACCAGCGCTGCAAGCTCGGGGCTGAAGCTGCGGGCGACATCGGGCGGATAGGCGAGCCACTGGTTTTCATAGGGTTTCAGCCAGCCGAGGCAGTAGCTTACGATCGCCCCGCGGCGGACCTGCTCGCTTTCATTGCCCCCCGCGCCATGGAGCGTCGAGCCAAGGAAGATGATCGCGGTGCC
Source organism: uncultured Sphingomonas sp. (assembly GCA_964594145.1). Lineage (GTDB taxonomy): Bacteria > Pseudomonadota > Alphaproteobacteria > Sphingomonadales > Sphingomonadaceae > Sphingomicrobium. Next base: position 16,676 of record CAZQLI010000007.1, read on the forward strand.
TGGCGATGCCTCGACTGCGAACGGCTCGCCCTTGGGCTCGGGCGCAAGCGCCCGTTTCCCGTGGCTTTGTGGCCAGATCAGCGTTGCTCCATTTTCCCTCCTGTACTCGGTGAACGGCCACATCACGTTGACCAGATATTCGACCTTCCCGATCTCGCCCCGCCACATGTCCTGGTCGCGGTGCGGAAACTGGGGCAGGGCGCCGGGGTGGATGGCGACCGCCTGGGTGAGGTTGAGCTGGACCCGGTCGCACCAGGGGCCAAGGACATTCTCGACAATCGAAAGGACGAGCCGGTGCTGGACGAGGAGCTTCGACTTGGCCGACCTCGCTAGAAGCCGTCCAAATCGCTTGGTCCGTTCCCCGTAAAAGCCGCCGCTGCAGAAGGGCGTCTCGCGAAATTCCGGAGCAAGTTCCTCGTCGAGGCGCCGGATCACTCGGGGATCGATGGCGTCCGGGATGATGCAATAGCCGTCGGCGATGAGCCTCCTCGTCCAGAGGCCGGCTGCGCTGTTCATGATCGAGATGCTGTTCATGTCGCTTTCCCCTCGAAGATCAGGCTGCGCGCTGCACGGGGAAAGTTGCTGGCGCCGGCTGGTAGATGCCGCCTGCCGCAAGGAGCGCCGGCGTTTCATCGTCGATGTCGATCGCGAGCGCCGTGATGTGGGAGGATCCCAAAGGGCGTGGCAGGCCGAGCGGCCGGCAGTTCCAGCCAAAGCCGATGATCTGGCGAAACCAGCCGAGCTCGGCGACGCCGGTATAGGTGCGAATGCCTTGGGAAAGTGCATGGTCGACCAGCGCCGAGATCAGCCGGTTGCGGGCCTCCCGGCGCCTTGCCGCCGACGGAGCAGGGTCGAGGCAGAAGCGCGTGATCTCGCGGATATCCGGACCACGAGGGACGGCAGAATCGCAGAGGAAGGGGAAGAGGTCGGCGAGGATGTGCGGCCCCTCCGTCGGAAGCAGCCGCGCGGAGGCGAGGTGCCCGCCGCCGGGCTCGGTCACCACCAGATATTCCGCCTGGCGGTTGTCGAACTGGTCAATTTCAAAGCGCCCGTCGACGACCGGGACCTCCCAGTTGAGAAGATCGACGAAAACGCGCTTCCTCGCCTCGAACATGGCGCCGAGGACCCCGGACTGCCCGCCTGAACGGCCTGCAATGTTGATGATCATGATGATCCTTTCCGCATCCTTGTTGGGATGCGGGGCATCATCCTGTTGAAGCTACGCTGGCCGCCATTCCATGAAATGGGGATGGCGAGATCAGGGCGGCAGCACTTCTCGAAAGCTCAGCGTCCCGTCGAACAATGCCCTGATCGTCAACTGCGTCCGCTTGCAGACGCCGTAGCGCTCGCGCGCCTGCTTCAGGTGCTGGATGACCGTCTCGTGGCTGACACCGAGGATCCTGCCGATTTCCCAGTCGGACTTGCCCCTCGCAACCCATAGCAGGCAATCGCGCTGCCGGTCGGTGAGCCTTGCCGGGCGCTCAGTCTCGATTTGGCGAAGCTTCCAGATGCCCCGGGCCGCTTCAAAGGCGAACGAGCCGACGAGCTGCGCGGCCGGGAGCTTTTCTCCCGGGAGGGCGGCACCCAGTGGCACGGCGAAAGAACATGAGCCATTGATCTCGCCCGGGACATGGGCCGGGACCGTAAAGCCATTACCGACACCATGGTTGGCCGCCTTGGCGAGGACCTCGCGGTCACGGCCAGTGAGCTCGATCAGGCGCGGCAGGTCGGACCAGGCAAAGCCGACCGAGGTCATGCCGCTGGCACGATGGACCGGATCGGACGGGCCAAGCCCCTCGTCGTCGAAGTACCCGACCCATTCCGCGGGATAGCTGGCGATCCTGATGATCGGCTGGGGCGTAACGCCAGGATCGGCGTGCTGGGTCAGCGCGAAATATCCGAAGCCAAGTTCCCTGCTAACTTCATCGAGCAGGCCCGACAATTCCTCGATCGTCGCTGCCCGCGAGCTGTCATGGACAAATGCTTCCACCCGTTCGAACAAGCCAGTTTGGCGCACTGCGCCCGGCCGGCCGGGGACATCCAAGCATCCGCTCCGGCCGGACCGCCTTTCGAATGATGCTACCCGTCCGGGCCTCAAGCCGGAGCATGGGGCAGCGAATCGACCAAGCAATTAAGTATGCAATTAAGACTATACTGCGATAATAATGCAATTATAAACGATCATGTGCCGATTACACGCTGCCCACGGAGCGTCCATGTACATCGCCATGCGCCCAATAACTATGATCCTGCTTCATAATGCCGCTGGAGCCTGCACCATTTTCTCCATGTAGACTGGTCGCATGGACAGGATTTCGAACGCTGCTTCTCCTGCTGCTGCTTGTTTCTTGGGCGAAGCGAAGGCCACGGCAGCCGCCGGGACACCATGGTCATCGGCGCTCGCGCCGGCATGCCAGGCGGACTGGCAGGAACAATCGGCCTACGCCCACCTGGCGGCATCAGGCCCGACCGCCTTTGCCTGGGAATGGCTCCGGCGGAGCCGGGGATACCGACTTTCATGCGATGCCTTGGCGGGCGCCGGGAGCGGCGATCGCGTCGTACCGCCATCCACCTGGGGTGTCTGCGCCTACGTCGACCCGGACCTCGACCATGAACTCGCGCGTCCCATGTGGCACTCGTCCCTCTACCCCCTCGTCCTTCCGATCGACTTCTCGTTCGGCCCGGACCATGAGCTCCTCGACCTCTCCAGTCTCGTCGGCGGGCCGCTGTCGGTCGTGGCAGGCCCCGGCGGCATCGAACATTGCCTGTTCATGAGAGAAGGAGGCCTGCTTCGCTTCGACCTCAAGGGAGGAAGCATCTCGCGCGGACCGTTCGTGCCGAGGTTCAACCTCGTCGGGAGAAGCGCGGCGCGCTGGCTTCCCCTGGTCGAGAAGTTTCTCGAGATCGCCCGCAGTGGAGGAACGTCGCCATCGACCAGTCCGCGCCACTGGTCCCGGCGGAGAATTCTCGAGCTAAGGGCGAGGGACGCCCTTGCTTGCGGCGCTTCGCATCGCGATCTCGCGGCGGTGCTTGTCGATGAGGACGCGATGGGCCCGTCATGGCGCGTCGGGCTGGCCAGCGTCCGCTCGAGAGCCCAGCGCCTTGCAAAGGCGGCCATGCAGATGGAAACGGGTGGCTGGACGGCCCTCCTGACCGGCCGGCCGCTTTCAGGGCCGGGCGGCGTGCACCGCTCGGGACGGGACGTCGGCGCGCTTTGATCCGCTCAAGGCCTGGCTGACTGCGGCAATCGGTCGACCAAGCGATTCAGACACGGCGCCAAAGACGAGATAGGCGGCTGCAGACCCGGCAATCGCCAGGCCGGCGAATTCCATGGATCTCGATCTCCAGCGGCTCGCGTCATGCGGCTGGTTCGTGCGCGGGCGGGCGCGGCGTTCGTAGCCGGGGAGAGCGCCAGCACCCTGCGCCGACGCCGGTTTCGCCCTGTCCTCGATCAGCTCCTCGGCGGGGATATCGTCCTGCGAGCGGATCCCGAAGCGGTTGGCATTGGCCCAGACGACGCGGGCGACGATGACATGGGAGCCGCGGCGGATCTCGAGATAGGAGCCACGCGAAGGGGCTTCGGGCGACTGGACCAGCATGCCCCTTTTCGAAAGGTTCAGAATGCAGGCATCGCTCCACGACGCGCCGCATCGCATGCGCGCGTTGATCAGCACCTTGCGTCTCGGTTCGCGTGGCCTCAACTCACTGGCTCCCCTCGCTTTGGCAGCGAGTGGCAAGAAGCGCGATCAGCCTTTGCGGCGGCTTAAATCCTCGTCCGCAACGGACATAGTTCCCAAGCCAGCAGGATGCCGGCTCACCTCAAGGGCATTGGTGCCGCTAGAGCTTGGAGCGGTCCGCGGGTTTCCAGTCCGCTGCCTCGACGTCGCGCCGGCTCAGCCGGAGAGCAAGGCCGGCCGCGGTGCCGACCGCGATGGCGATGGTGAGATCGGTCGCGACGGTGAGGAACATGGTCATGAAGAACAAGGCTCGATCGCCGGGCCTGAGCTTCATCCGTTCGCCCCAGCGGCTTGGCTCGCTCATCAGCCAGGCGGTGAGCATGAGGAGCGCTGCGAGCGCTGGCATTGCGAGATAGCCGACCAGGCGACCGGCACCGAGCATGATCCCGAGGATGATGAGCGCGTGGACTATACCCGCCACCGGCGTGCGGCCGCCGGCCCTGACATTGGTCGCGGTGCGCGCGATTGCGCCGGTTGCCGGAAGCCCGCCGAACAGGGGCGAGGCGATGTTGGCAGCGCCCTGGGCGAGCAGCTCGGCATTGGACCGGTGGCTGCCGCCGATCATCCTGTCCGCGACGATCGCCGAAAGCAGGGACTCGACACCGGCAAGGAAGGCAATGACGAACGCCGATGGCAACAGGTCGCTTATCCGCTCGACGCTGACGTGGGGAAGCGAGGGCGCAGGCATTCCTGCCGGAAGGTCGCCGAAGCGCGACTGGATCGTTTCAACCGGGAGGGCGGCGATGGCAATGACAGCCGAGGCCGCGGCGATCACCAGCAGCGAGCCCGGGAACCAGGGCGCAAGCCGGCGCAGCACCATCATCCCGGCGATGGAGACGACCCCGACGATCAATGCCACGGGATTGATCGCCTCGCGTGCCGACCAGAGGATTGGGAGCGCTTCGACGAGGTCGGCCGGGACCTGCTGTGCGGTAAGGCCGAAAAGGTCCTTGAGCTGGCTGACCGCGATGATGACGGCGATGCCGACCGTGAAGCCCTCGATCACTGCTTCCGGGACGAGAGCGATGAACCGACCGGCGCGAAGGAGCCCGCCGATGACGAGGATGATGCCGGCCAGCAGCGTCGCAAGCAGCAGGCCGTCGAAGCCGTGCTGCTGGATGACCGCGTAGACGACGACGATGAAGGCGCCGGTCGGTCCGCCGATCTGGACCCGGCTTCCCCCGAGGAGCGAGATCAGGAGACCGCCGATGATGGCGGTGACGAGGCCCGCCTTCGGATCCGCGCCGGAAGCAATCGCAATCGCAATGCTGAGCGGAAGTGCAACCAGTGCCACGGTGACGCCCGCCAGCGCATCGCCTGCAAATCCCCGCCAGCTATAATCGCGGATCGTCGTCAGCAGCTTGGGTTTCATTTTTCGCGGGCTCTCGTGGAACTCAATGGCGGACGCGCGATCGCTGCTGCCTGGCCTGGACCCCGCGAGGGCATGGGGCAGCGGGCGATATGCTTGGGCAGGATGTGAGGAACATATGCCGATATGGCGCGGGGAGGGGCGCTTCTCCAATAGGGAAAATACCTAGGTAGCTTCCCTAGCTTTTCCGGGAGGCTGCATCATGGGAATTGTGCGCTCATTGGAGAGGTGAGTTTTCAATGGACCATGAGCACTGCAACCAGCTTTACCAGGAAGCGCTCGCAAAGGCCTTCTCAGCCAAGGCTGACGAGGTGCGGATGGCGTGGTTCGACCTTGCAAGCTTTTACCATGGCCAGCTCGACGGCCAGCCAAACCATCAGCCGCTGAGCAAAACGCTGTCGGCCAACTGCGCAGCCTGAAGGCTTGCCGCCCGCGCCGGTGGCGCGGCCAGCATCCAATTATACCCATGGTCGCCCCGCCCGGCGACGCCGGTCTTAACGCGATGCGCGCCTGCGCCAGCGCCCCTTGTCCATGCCTTATTCTCTATCCTGTCTGCCGCGGGCAATGTCGCTTGGCCCATCCGCTAGACAACCAGCACCGAAATGGACCGAGACCAGGGGCCCTAAAATCCCTTCTGTGAGTGCCGGCCTGGCGCTTGCATCATCGGCGGTCAGGGCCCGACTTGGCTCCAAAACGAACCTTTGTGCAACCAGCGGGAAGCCAGGCGCCAGGCAAATGGCGGGCATCATGATCGCGACCCTTGCCCTTTTCCTGTCTTCGGCGGCCAGTCCGCCGGTCCCTCGCGCGACTGCCGTGGCCGAAGCCCGGATCACGGTGCTTCGGCCGTACCGAGCCGAACAGCAGAACTGGGCACCCGATCAGAAACCCAACCAGCGCGAAGTGGAGCGCAGGGAAGGGGAGAGGCAGGTCGTTCGCCTGCGGCTTACCGAGTTCGAATAATCCTCTCGAAAATCCCGGGAAATTCCGCGCTAGACGAGGTCCGCGACCAGCTTGCGGTCGAGCGCTTCATCGGCCGGGATGTACCAGTTGTGGAGCGCCTTGCGGCAGATCTCCTCGAAACCGACGTCGCTGCCCTCGACCAGGCGCCGAAAATTCTCCTCCTCGTGGCGGATGCCGATCTCGAACTGGGCGAGCAGCGCCTTCACCCGGGGGAGGTTCGCCCGCATCGGGCCCTGGATTTCGACCGTCTCGTCAAGCTGGCGGCCATGGACCAGCAGCACCGTGTCCCTCGTCAAGTAGCGGTCGCGTACCGGGAATGCCGACATGAAGGTAACGCCGGCGGAATAGACCTGCGTCTTGCCAACGAGGATCAGGCGGCGCGATCCAAGGCGTGACCGCGCCTGCTCGACTTCGAGGACCAGCCGGCGCGCGAGTTCCGCGTCTCCGCCGGGCGTCGTCAGCTCGACCGCTATGTCTCCCTCGCCTTTTTCAGCCTCGGCAAGCTGCTGCAGGAAGCGCTCGACCATCGGCTCGAGCAATTCGCCGAGCAGCGATACCTGCGGCGCAGCGAGGGGGGAGGGGAGGTTGCCGGGCGATGCCATGGGCCTTCTTCACGAAGTAACGGCCGCCTTTCGGCGGCCGTTGGCATTTCCTTTTGAACCCCTGGGGCCTAGCGATTGCCGCGGGAGCCCTGGTTGCCGCCCTGGTTGTCACGGCGGTCGCCTTCGCGCTGGCTGCGCTGTCCACGCTCTTCCTCGCGCTCACGCTCGCGGTCCCGGCCATGTTCGCCGCGTTCGCGGGTCATCGTGTCGGAACCCTGGCTTCCGGTGCTTCCCTGGCTGAAGCTTCCGCCGCCGCCCGGGTGGTTCATGCCCTGGCCGCCCTGGTTCGGCTGGTTGCGGCCCGTGTCGCCGCCGGTCCTGTCCTGATTAGCCATGATTAACTCCTTGGTACATTGCCCCTCCGTTCACCCAGTCAACGGCCAGGTCGCTACCGGGTTTCGGCCGACTTGGCGGCCCGTGCCGGTTTCCGGACCGGTGACATCTCTCTCGGCTCCAGGAAAAAATTCGGCCACGCAAACTGCTTTGTTCTCGAATCGTTCTCATTTTCCTATGGACGGAAAAATGGAGCCACCAACTCGAGAGCAACTGACAACGAGGGCGCTCGAACTGCTCGAGGAAGTCGCGGCGCTGAGCAGGCACGAAGCCCCGGCCCAGAACCGGGGGGTCGGCCTTGCCCTTGCCTATCTCGCCCACGTCAGCGGGCCGGGCGAGCGCTGGCCGTTCGACGAATATTGGCGAGCAATGCGCTGCGACTGCCGGGTGGCTAGGCCGGCGAGGCTGAGCGCGGCGCTCTCGGCGATCTACAACCGGCTCGAGCGCAGCCGCGACCTCGACGTCGTCAGCGCCTTCCAGCTGCGCGCCAATGCTATTCACGGGGCACCCGAGGGGTTCCCGCGCTAGTCACCCCCGGTTCGTTTTTCAGCTGTCCGGTTTTCGAGCCTCTTCCCCAGGCCATGCTGGGCCCATCAATTCGTCTTTCCGGCTTCCGGACAGCATCTCCAAGCTCAAGATGAAGAGAGGCGCCGATGGATGACGATGAAGTCCTGCGGGCAACAAGGGCCAAGAAGGGCAGCCCCTTCCTCAACACCGAGCAGGCCGCCTTCTATCTCGGTCTCAGCGCACGAAAGCTGCAGGCAATGCGATCGAAAGGCGAGGGGCCGCGTTTCCGCCGCCACAGCCGATATGTCCGATACCATATCGATGATGTCGAATGCTGGTCGAAAGGCCTGACTCCCTCCGAACGCCGCAATGGCTAGCCCGGGCCACTGCCTCCCGGGCCCGGGAGTCCGGTGCCGGTGCGCCGATGTCCCCCGGTCGCACCGGCACCGGCGATCTTTCCTGCAGGTCGCCGTCGCGTCATCGCTGTTGCTGTTCCTGTCAGGCCTTATCGATCCCGAGCCGCGCCTAGTCTGGAACATAAGCTCGAGCGCACCCAGGGGTCTCTACTGGATAAGCCGGAACAATGACCATGCGCCCGGACAGTTCGCGGCCGCCTGGCTCGAAGCTGGCGTGGCTGACCTCGCCGCCCAGCGCCACTATCTCCCTCGCGGCATCCCGCTCATCAAGGAGGTCGCAGCAGTAACCGGCGACGAGGTCTGCGCGTCGGGGACGGGCATTTTCCTATTTGGAAGGCTCATCGCTACCCGTCTCGGGGAAGACCCCAAAGGCCGGTCGATGCCCTGGTGGAATGGCTGCCGGCGCCTCGGCGCAGGCGAAGTGCTGCTTCTCAATGGAAACAACCCGCTTTCCTTCGATGGGCGCTATTTCGGGCCCAGCGCTTCGTCCCGGGTGATCGGGAGGGCCAGGCTCATATGGCGCCGCGACTAGGCCGGGGCCTCGTTGCCGCGCTGCTCCTCGCGTCAACGCCGGCCCATGCCGGCACGGCGAGATGGCAACGCGAGATCGCCGAGGCGGCGCGCCGCTTTTCCATCCCCGCCGAGTGGATCGCGCGGGTGATGCAGGCGGAAAGCGATGGCAGGACCAGCATCAACGGACGGCCGATCACCAGCGCAGCAGGCGCAATGGGACTGATGCAGCTGATGCCGGCGACCTGGGAAGAGGTCCGCCTGCGCCACCGGCTCGGGCGCGACCCTCATGAACCGGGCGACAATATCATGGCCGGCGCCGCCTATCTGAAGCAGATGTACGACCGGTTCGGCTACCCGGGACTCTTCGCGGCATATCACGCCGGTCCAGGTGCCTATGCCCGCCACCTCGAGCGCGGCTCGCCGCTTCCATCCGAGACACGTCGCTACCTGTCCCGAATCCTCGGAAGCGGCGAAATCCCGGATTTGTCATCAAAAGCAAAGCGGGCAGGGGCGGCCGCTCCCGGCGCGGACTCACCGATATTCGTGAAGCTGACGGGCCAGGAAAAGTCCGACGCGCGCGATTAAAGTTCATTGCGCGGGAGCCTTTTCAGGGCGTCGACTTTTCCGGCGGAAAATCCCCGCGAAACCCGGTCCAATGACATGCTGCTGCAACCGATGTTGCCAGGCTGGACGTAGATAGGTCCAAGATGGAGCAAAAGGTAAAGCAACCATAACGGGTCTGGTAAACAATGTGCTTACCGGTCGCCTGACCCGCGGCCTTGCGAC
>CAZQLI010000008.1:0-25318 GCA_964594145.1 uncultured Sphingomonas sp.
ATCATGAATATCGACCTGATTCCGGCCGGGAACGACATCCCGAACAGCATCAACGTGCTCATCGAAGTCCCGATAGGCGGCGAGCCCGTGAAATATGAGTTCGACAAGAAGAGCGGCGCCATCATTGTCGACCGCATCCTCCACACGCCGATGCGCTACCCGTGCAATTACGGGTTCGTCCCGCAGACATTATGCGACGACGGCGACCCGCTCGACTGCCTCGTGATGACGCGCTGGGTCCTTCAGCCCGGTTCGGTGATCGCCTGCCGGCCGATCGGCGTCCTTTTCCTCGAGGACGAGGCCGGCAAGGACGAGAAGATCCTGGCGGTCCCGGTGACCAAGGTGACGCCCTACTACAAGGACGTCACCGAATATGGCCACCTGCCGCCGATCGTGGTCGAGCAGATCGAGCATTTCTTCACCCACTACAAGGACCTCGAGGCCGAGAAATGGGTGCGTGTCGGCAACTGGGGCGACTCGCAGGCCGCCCGCAAGGTTATCCTGGACTCGATCGCAAAGGCGCAGCCGGCCGCCTGAACGTCGGCCCGCTAGCGGCGCTGGAAGAAGCGCCGCGGCACGAACAGTTTCCGGAACGTGATCCCGACCGTCCGGCCGACCGGCTCGAGCAGGTGCGGCTGGTAGCTGAGCGGCGTATTGCCGCTGGCATCGCGCACCCGCGGCCGGTTGTTGAGGACATTGTCGATATCGAGCCGGACCGAGCTCCCCCTGAAGAAGGGGTGCTTGGCGACCAGGTCGTAATTCTCGCTGAGGTTGGCGAAGATCCTGAGATCGAGATCGAAATAAGGGGAAAAGCGAAGGTCTCCCGAATCGCTGCGGACCGTTGTCCCGGCACGCCAGTTGCCCTGCAGCCGGGCTCCATAGCCATTGTTGTAATAGCCTGACTCGAACTGGATCTCGTGCCGCGGCCGGGCCCCCGAAGAACCGGTGGGCTCCCCGCCGAGATAGTCGATCTTGGGAATGCCGGGCGCGATCCTCACCTCGTCGACGAGGTTGATCTGGTGATTGAGCGAGAAGGTCAGCCTTCCGCCCTGCCGCCCGCCGCGACCGCCAAATCCGCGGAAGCCGCGCCCGCCCGGGGCGCCCCTTGCTTCCGACGGGGGCGGCGAAGCCTGGCCCTCGCCGCCCTGCTGGGCTCCCTGCTGGCCCCGCTGGCTCGAGAAACGCTGCCGGAAAGCCGCGATCGCTGCTTCCGAGGGCGGCTTCGACTGAAGCTGCTTCGAATAGTGGAAGCCCCAGCGGAGCGTGTCCTTGCGGGCCTGCTCATAATTGACGGGCCGAAGGTCGACGCGAACCAGGCGCCCCTCGTCGTCCCGCTCGAACCGGTCCGGAAAAGCCGCTTCCAGCGCGTCGCTCGCAGCGGGAAAACCGGCCTGCGGATTGTCGATCGTCTGGCGCACATATTCGGCACGGAGCCTCAGGTCGGTTTCCTTGAACGGCTGCCAGTTGGCGCCGACCTTCAGGACATTGCGGGTATCGGCCAGGAGGTCGGGATTGCCGCCGGTCAAAGTGGTGACCAACACCGTCTCGCCGGTGGTGAAATCGAAGAATGGCACGCCCGGCGTCTCGAGCAGCGGGTCTCCCAGCTGCTGGAGCGATGGCGCTCCCTCCTCGCGGGTCCAGCTCAGGCTGAAATTGAGGGGCTGGCTCGGCGACCAGTTGAGGCCGGCTCCGACCGATGTCAGGGTTCCAAAGTCGCTGAGCCGGGTTATCCCGGCATTGGCATTGGCGGTCAGCCGGCCAATCGTCGAGCTGCGCTTCGTCAGCGGCAGGTCGACATTGGCAGACCCGCTGAAATTGCTTCGGCTCAGGTCCGAGCGGTTGGTTACGAGGTCCCGGACCGACCTGCTGTCGATGCCGTTCGTGCCGGCGCCAATCTTCAGCGTTGCGGTCGCGTTCCCGCCGGGAAGCTCGAAGAGCGGACCGTTAGCGGTCCCGTCGAGGTTCAGGGAATAACGGTTGGAGCGGCTTCGGTCGCGCGGCAGCATGGCAATGGCGCCGAGGTCGCCCAGGGGATCGAACGAGGGATCGTCGGCGTCGAGCAGGTCCTGGAAGCGGGAAAGATCGGGCCCATTGTCCGACCGGGTGACGCTGTGGGTGAACTCGGCGCCGCCGGTGGAGGAGAGCCGCCACTTGCCTTCCTGCCAGTTGAGCGCGGTGCCAAGCGAGAAATTGTCGCTCCGCGAACGGCGGGTCAGCGGGCCTTCGCCGGGAAATGCCCGGAGGATCTCGGTGCCGTCATCGTCGAGGGTCCCGGTGGGAACCCCGAAGCGCGACTTGCTGGTGCTGTGCTGGGCCTCCGCGTTGACCGTCGCCGAGACGTCGCCGAGGATCGTGCGGTTGTGGGTGCCGCTCAGCCGGTAGCTGGTGTTCGAGCCGGAAAGCGTCCGAAAGGGGCGCGGATCGACCTCTTCGGGAAGGCTTGGCACGGGCTGGAGGATGATGTCCCGCTCATCCTCGTAGAGGGGCGTATTTCCCTCCGCCCGGAAATTTAGTGACGTGCGCCTGCCTTCTTCAAGCAGCAGCCTTCCGACCTCTACCTGCCCCGACGCATAGCCACCGTCGGTCGCCGCCCTGGCGCGCAGTTCGCCATTGGTCGAGTTGAACCGGCGACGCAGGACGATGTTCACCACCCGCTGGTCGGCTGGATAGCCATATTTGAGGGCGACCTCTTCCGGCAGGATCTCCATTCGCTCGATCGCTTCGGGCGGCAGGTCGCGGATTTCGCGGAAACCGGAGATACGCTGGCCGTTGAGGAGGACGACGGGCCGTCCGCCGCCGCGGCCCCGGGCGCTTCCCGTCTGCGAGGCAACCGAGTCCAGCAGTTCGCTGATGCTGGTTGCGCCGGTCGCCCGGATGTCGCGGGGATCGAGTATGTTTTCCGCCGGGATGTCGCCAACCACCGAGCCACGAGGCTTCTGGCCCTGGACAACGATTTCCTCGACTTCTCCTTCTTCTTCCAGATCGTCGATGGTCTGGGCCGCGCTCGAGGCGGCAGTTGCGGCGGCGGTCTCCTGCGCAAGGGCAGGGACGGGCGCTGCGGTAGCCAGCAGGAGAACGGTAAGAGGGAGCTTGCGAGTCATTTTTGATCCAACAGAACTGGTGAGAAGGAAAGCTGCTCCGCGACTGGCGAGAAAAAGATGAAGCTGCCATGACTGGTTCGGCTTGTTCGACCAAAGGGGCCGTCTGACATGACGAACGGCATATTGCGCATGGCCTTTCTTCCCGGCCTGCTGGGTATTGCCGCCGCTGGCATTGCCGGCGCCCAGCGCCCGGCAAGCGAGGGCGCCGTAGCACAAACAGCAGCCGCGCTGGAGCGTATCGGGAAAATCGACCCCCAGGTGCATGCCGTCCTGGCGATCGACCCGACCGCGATGGAACAGGCCCGGCGCATCGCTGCCTCCCGAATTGCCGGCCCGCTCGCCGGAAAGCCGATCCTTATCAAGGACAATATCGAAGTCGCCGGCCCACTTGCGACCACCGCCGGCAGCCTCGCGCTCAAGGACAATGTCACCGGCCGCGACGCCCCCCTGGTGGCAAGGCTTCGCGAGGCCGGCATGGTGGTGATCGGCAAGGCCAATCTCAGCGAATGGGCAAATATCCGGGATAACCAAAGCATCTCCGGATGGAGCGCCATCGGTGGCCAGACCCGCAATCCCTACGCGCTTGACCGCAATCCCTGCGGAAGCTCGTCCGGGTCGGCTGCCGCGGTCGCGGCGGGAATGGTCGATTATGCGATCGGGACCGAGACGAACGGGTCGATCAGCTGCCCCGCCTCGGTCAACGGCATCGTCGGCTTCAAGCCGAGCGTCGGGCTGGTGAGCCGCACCCACGTCATCCCGATCAGCGTTACGCAGGACACCGCCGGGCCGATGACCCGGACCGTCCGCCAGGCCGCGGAAGTGATGAATGCCATCGCCGGGAGCGATCCTGCCGACCCGACCACCTCCGAGGCCGACAGGCGCAAGGTCGATTATGTCGCAGCCCTGGACGGCGCGTCGCTCAAGGGTAAGCGGCTCGGCGTCATGCGCTTTGCCTCCGGCTTCGGGACCGATGCCGCCCTCGGGCACGCCATTTCGCTGCTTCGCTCCTCGGGCGCCGAAATCGTGGAGATCGACGAATTCGGCGGGTCCGGCGAAGAGCCCAAGCAGCTCGAACTGCTCCTGACCGAGTTCAAGGCCGGGCTGAACGCCTATCTCGCAACGACCCCGCCGGCCGTGAAAACCAGGAACCTTGCAGCGATCATCGCCTTCAACCGGTCCAGCCCGCGCGAACTGGCGCTTTTTGGCCAGGGCCTGTTCGAGCAGGCCGAGGCCAGCCGGGGCCTCGATGACCCGGAGTATCGCAAATGGCGCGACGAGGGCATCGCCTATGCGGGGCAGAACGGCATCGACCGGCTGATCGCGGAACATCGGCTTGACGCTCTGATCGGTCCGACCGTTTCGGCGGCATGGCCGATCGACGCGATCCATGGCGACCAGTATCCGGGCGGGGGTGGCGGTTACCTCGCCGCGATGGCCGGCTATCCCCACCTCACGGTCCCGATGGGCCAGGTCAGGGGGCTCCCCGTGGGATTGAGCTTCATCGGGCCAAAGTGGAGCGACGCAGCGATGCTCGCGCTTGGCTACGCCTTCGAGCAGGCGCGGGGCCCGGTTGCCGGCCCCGCCTTCCTGCCGTCGATCGAACAGGCGCCCGAGGTGGCTCCGCTGCTCGAGCCTCTCACGAAGTGAGCTTCAGTGCGCCAATGCAACCGACGATGCCGAGGATCAGGAGGAGCCGGAGCGTCGTCGTCGGTTCGCTGAAAAAGGCCATCCCGACCATTACCGTTCCGACAGCGCCGATCCCGCCCCAGACGGCATAGGCCGTTCCCATCGGGATGGTCCGCGAGGCGAACTCGAGGAGGCCCATGCTGAGTCCAACCGACACGAGGAAGGCGAGAGTCCAGGGGATATTCCTGAAGCCGTCGACAAAGCGCAGCGCGGTCGTGAAGCCGACCTCGAACAGGCCTCCGAGGATGAGATAGAACCAGGCCATGCAATTCCCTCGAGAAAAGGACCCTTCGGGCCGCGAACCAGATGATTGCCATGCCTCATGGCAGCCGAAGAAAGAGGCTGCAACGCCGAGACTGCGGGGCCAGCTGGCGCGGTCGCCCGCCGGGACTTCAGGCGGTCGCCTCCAGCACCGGATGCTCCACCTTGCGGGTACGGGCGGCAATGAGGCAGCCAGCCACGATCAGCACCGCGCCGAGCAGCGTGAAAGGGGAGACCTTCTCGCCAAATGCAAGCCAGCCGAGCAGCATCGCCCATAGGAAGGAACTATATTCGGTGGTCGAAAGATATGCCGCACCGGCACGGGCGTAGGCCCAGCCAAGCAGCATCAGCGAGCCGATCGCAAGCGACGCCGCGAGAATAATCTCTCCCCAGTGCCCGCTCGGAAGCGGCGGTCCACCCATCAGCGGGACCGCGGCGACCAGCACCACGCCGATCACCAGGTTCTGGAAAAAGGCGATCTCCACCGGACCGGCATTCTGGGCCTGCCGGCGCATGACGATGATGTTGAAGGCGTAGATGACCGCCGAGGCGAGGATCGCCATGCTTCCAAGGAGCGCCGGGCGGCCAAGATCGGCCTGGGCCTGGCCGATGAAGATGATGACGACGCCGGCGAAGGCAGCGACCGATCCGCCGACGGTGCGACGGCCAACCGGCTCGTCGAGGATGATTGCAGCAAGAACCAGGGCGATCAGGGGCGCGATGAAAGTGAGCGCGACGGCCTGCGCCATCGGCACCCGGGCAAGGCCCCAGAAGAAGAAGATCGCCATCGGCACCATCATCGCGCCGCGCAGGAGGTGGAGGCGAAGGGCAACCGGCCCGGGCCAGCCACGCCGGGTCGCGGCATAGGGGATGGCGGCAAGTCCGATTCCGACGAGCGAGCGCCAGAGCAGTGTCGAATAAGTGCCGATCGCGAGCGCGAGCCCCTTCATCACCATGTCCATGATGGAAAAGAGCGCTATGCCCGCGATTGCCGCGAAATAGGCCGGGATGGGGCTGTGGCGCGCGCTCATTCCCCGCGCCATTGCACCAGCTATTCGGCCGCGTCGAGTGCCTCGCTGCCGGATTGGCCGGCCTCGATCTCGGCCGCCTTCCGTTCGACCAGCCTGACGATATGGTCGACCATGTCGGCATCCTGCACATGGTGGTCGGTCACGCCCGACAGATAGACCATGTGCCTGCCCTGCCCGCCGCCGGTGATGCCGATGTCGGTCTCGCGCGCCTCGCCCGGTCCGTTCACGACGCAGCCGAGGACCGACAGGGACATTGGAGTCTTGATGTGCTGCAGCCGGTCCTCGAGGGTCTGGACGGTGCGAATGACGTCGAAGCCCTGCCGGGCGCAGCTCGGGCAGGATACCACCCTGACGCCGCGGTTGCGGATGCCGAGCGCCTTCAGGATCTCGAAGCCGACCCGCACTTCCTCCTCGGGTTCCGCCGAAAGCGAGACGCGGATCGTGTCGCCGATGCCCGCCCAAAGGAGCGAGCCAATGCCGATCGAGCTCTTGACGGTTCCTCCGACGAGGCCGCCGGCCTCGGTAATCCCGAGGTGGAGCGGGCAATCGACGGCATCGGCAAGCTGCTGATAGGCAGCAACGGCAAGGAACACGTCGCTCGCCTTCACTGCGACCTTATACTCGTGGAAATCGTGGTCCTGGAGCAGCTTGATATGATCGAGCGCGCTTTCGACCAGTGCTTCCGGGCAAGGCTCTCCATATTTTTCGAGCAGGTCGCGCTCGAGGCTGCCGGCGTTGACGCCGATACGGATCGCGCAGCCATTGGCCTTTGCGGCACTGACCACCTCGCGAACCCGCTCGGCCGAACCGATGTTGCCCGGGTTGATCCGGAGGCAGGCCGCCCCGGCGTCGGCTGCTTCCAGCGCCCGCTTGTAGTGGAAGTGGATGTCGGCAACGATCGGAACGCTCGCTGCACGGACGATCTGCCGGAGCGCCGCGGTAGAATCGGTGTCCGGGCAGGAGACGCGGATGATGTCCGCCCCAGCTTCTTCGCAGCGCCGTATCTGGTCGATCGTCGCGGCGGCATCGGACGTCGGGGTATTGGTCATCGTCTGGACGGTGACGGGCGCGTCACCGCCAACGGCGACATTGCCGACCATGATCTGGCGGGACTTGCGGCGCTCGATCGTGCGCCACGGGCGAATTGCGGACATGGGCGGGCATATAGTCCCGCTGCGCCCCATGGCCAAGCCGAAGCTCGGATTGGCCGTGACCAGCCGCTCATGATATGGGAGTTTTCAAGGGAATCGAGCTGGGGTGGCCCATGGCCAAGCTTGCCCAACTGACGCGTAGCATCCGCGGCGCATCGAGCCGCGCGCGCCGCGCATCGCCCCAGCTGCGCTACATGGCATTCCTCAGCTACAGTCACCAGGATTCCGAGATCGCGGACTGGCTTCAGCAGTCGCTCGAGCAGTTCGCGGTTCCACAGCGCCTGATCGGAAAGCTGACCAGCCAGGGGCCGGTGCCCCGGCGCCTCGCTCCCATTTTCCGGGACCGTCACGAACTGGCCGCAGCACACGACCTCGGCGAAGAGATAGAAGAGGCCATTGCCGGTTCCCGCTTCCTCGTCGTGCTCTGCTCGCCGGCAGCAGCGAAGTCGCGCTGGATCAACGAGGAGATCGCCTGCTTCAAGCGGCTCCACCGGCGGGAAGACCGGATATTCGCCGCGATCGTCGAGGGCGAGCCGTTCGCAAGCGAGACAGTCGGGCGCGAGGCCGAGGAATGTTTCCCGCCCGCGCTCCGGGTCCATTTCGACCGGCTGGGAAGGCCGACCGGCCAGCGCGCCGAGCCCATTGCAGCCGACCTGAGGCCGACCGGCGATGGCCGGCGGACGGGGCTTCTGAAGCTTGCGGCGGGAATGATCGGAGTCGGCCTCGACGACCTGGCGCAGCGAGAGGCACATCGCCGCTATCGCAGGATGACCTATCTGACGGCGATCTCGGTCGCCGGCATGCTGGTCACCAGCGGGCTCGCCTATATGGCGTTCGACGCCCGGGACGATGCGCGCGACCAGCGCCGCAAGGCCGAGAGCCTGGTCGGCTTCATGCTGGGCGACCTTCGGGACCGGCTCGAACCGCTCGGCCGCCTCGACGTGCTCGACGCAGTCGGTTCGAGGGCGCTCGCTTATTACGAGGGGCAGGACAAGTCGGACTTGCCCGACGAGTCCCTCGCGCAGCGGTCGAGGGCACTGACGCTGATGGGCGAAATGGCCATTGCCCGCGGCGACCTGGATGGAGCGCTAAGGCGCTACCGCGAGGCCATGGCCGGGACAGAGGAATCGATCAGGAGGTCGCCGGACTCGCCGGCAAGTCTCTTCGACCATGCCCAGAATGTCTTCTGGGTTGGCTACATCGATTATCAGCGGGGCCATCTCGACAAGGCAGCGGAGGCATTCCGGGAATATCGCCGGCTTGCCGACCGGATGATCGAGCTCGCCCCAAATGAAAAGCGCTACCGGCTGGAGCGTATCTACGCCGAGTCTTCGCTCGGGACGGTCCTCATCGACCAGCGCAAGTATCGCGAGGCGGCCGAAGTCTACCAGCAGCTGCTCGAGCCTTCCGAAGCGCTGCTCGCCGCCGAGCCCGCCAACCGGGAATATCAGTCGAAGCTTGTGAACACGCTCGCCTGGCTGGCCCAGGCCCGCGAATATACGGGCCAGATCGACGAGGCCGTTGCCCATCGCGAGCGCGAGCTCGAGCTGCTGGGCCGGATGTGGAACCCGGCGCGTCCGGACACGGTGATCAAGCGAGACGAAATGGTTGCCCGCCGGGCCCTGGCCAGGCTGTTCGCCTATCGCGGACAGATGGCCGATGCGCTGGAACAGGCGAGGATGGCTTCTGCCGTAAGCCAGTGGCTGACCAAGACCGAGCCGACGAACACCGAGTGGCTCCAGGCCGGTGCCCAGTCCGGTTTTGACCGCGCCAGTCTCGAGCTTGCCTCCGGAAACACCGACCAGGCGAGGGCGGTCAGCGATGCGGCCTGCGACACGTCGCGCCGGCTGGCCGCCAAGGACCGAAGCGTCGCCGTCTGGCGGATCCGGCTGCAGCTGAGGTGCGTGAAGACCCGCGCGCAGATCGCGCTTCGGGCGGGGAGGAACGGCGATGCCGTAAGCCTGGCCCAGCAGGCAGTGCCACTTGCACGGACGGAACAGAACCCCGTCAGCCGGCAGCTGGAGCTTGCAAGCGCGGAGCTGCTCCTTGGTGAAGCGCTGAACGCCGTGGGTCGGGGCGATGCTGCCCGCGGCGCCTATGAAAGAGCGCTCGCCGCCTGGCCAAAAGGTATCGAGGAAGAGCCCCGCGACATGGCCGAGCGCGCAATCCTGTTGCGCAGGCTGAACCGAAAGGCCGAGTTCAACGAAGTAAGCCGGCGCCTCTCGGCCATGGGGTACCGGCACCCTGACTATCGAATGCAAACCAGACAGGGAGGGTAATTATGCCAAATCCAATCAAGGGCCTGCCGGTCGAAGTCGACGTTTATGCCCATCCGCCCGGTTCACCGGAGGACTATACGCTCGACTGGAAGTTCCAGGGCGGGCAGAGCCAGGGCAACACGCCGATCGACCTGCCCAAGGGCAGCGGCAGCCATGACCTCATCTTCACTCTCCATGACCAAAGCGGCAAGGGCCTGAGGTTCAAGCCGGCCGCGAGCGACGCGATATGGATCCGCAACGGCAATGCCTGCCCGACGGCTCCCGGCAATGGCAATGGCCAGATTGCCCATGGCTCTGTCACCAACGGCGGCATGACCCTGACCGTGAACGACGATAATGCGGGAACGCCCGCCCGACTTCACTACGCGCTGCGGTTCGATCCCGATCCCAATTCCTGGGATCCCGAGATCCGCAACGGCGGCGGCGGGCGCACCCTGATCGGAGCGGAAGGGATCAGCATGGCGACGATCGGCGGGGCTGTTGCAGGCGCCCTTGTCGCCATCTGGATGGCGCCCCAGGCTTCGGTCATGATGACGGTGGTGGCAGCAATCGCCGGCGGAGCATTGGGCTATATCGCCGGAGCTCTCATCTCCAGGTCGCGGGCCGGCTCCAGCGCGCATCTGACTGGCTGACGAGCTGATTTGGCGGCAATCGAGCGCCGGCGGCTGCTCCCTGCGCTAGATTGTCGCGGCTTTTGGGCTAAGGGCGGTTGCCATGACGAGTCGCTTCATGGCCGCCCTTGCCGGCCTATTTGCATTGTTCGGCCTTGCCGCACCCGCCGGGGCCTATTGGGAATATGGGCACGAGACGGTCGCCCGCATCGCCTGGCTGCAAATGCAGCCGGAAACCCGCGCCAGGGTCGCCAAGCTGCTCGCTCAGCAGCGGCTACTCGAAACCCCCGAATGCCCGGCCGGAACCATCGAGCAGGCAAGCGTCTGGGCCGACTGCATCAAGCCGCTCGGTGAACGGTTCAGCTACGCCTACAGCTGGCATTACCAGAATGTCGACGTCTGCAAGCCATTCGACCTCAAGGCCGCGTGCAAGGATGGGAACTGCGTTTCCGCGCAGATCGAGCGAAATGCGAGGTTGCTTGCCGATCGCAATGTTCCCCGGCGCGAACGGCTGATGGCCCTGGCCTTCCTCGTTCACTTCGTCGGGGATCTCCACCAGCCAATGCATGCTGGTGACCACGGAGATCTCGGTGGCAACAGGGTCGAGGCAAATTATGGCGTGATCGGCGGCCGGACGAACCTCCACGGTATCTGGGACGGGTGGCTCGCGGAGCGGGCAATTTCGACTCCGCCGGGCGGCGCCGAGGCGATTCTTGCCCAGGCGTCGCCCTCCGACCGGTCAAGGATCGCCGGTGGGACCGTCGAGGACTGGAGCCGAGAAATGTGGGAAAAGTCCGCAAGCCAGGCCTATCGGAGCCTGGTCGGCGACCCCTGCGGAGAGGGTCCGGCCGAGCGTCCGACGCTTGATGAGCAGGAGGTCCGCGCGCTCATCCCGCTGGTCCGGGAAAATGTCTTGAACGGTGGCATCAGGCTGGCCAGGCTTCTCGACGACGCGCTCGGCCCCGACGCCAGGGCACCCGGGCAGCGCGGGCGCTAGGGCACGCCCTCAGTCCTTGCTTCCCCAGCGCCACCGCCAGCCGCCCCGCGTGGTACGAGCGCAGATGATCAGCAGTGCTACCGTCGCCGGGACCATGATGGCTGCCTGGAGCCAGCCATTGCCCTCGAGCAATATGGCTGTTGCGCAAATGACCGCGAAATAGGCGAGGAGAAGGGCCCAGCCCTGCCAGGCAATTGGCAGGCCCGATCCGAGCCCGTAGCGCTTTGGTGCGAACCAGGCTTTCCGGTCGTCCATTGCCGGGCCCCTAGGAACTGGCCACGCCGAGCGCGAGCCCGGCGACGAACAAAAGCAGGGACAGGCTGGCAATTATCCAGCGACGTCGGGGGCTGGCATGAGGTTCGAGGATCATTTCAGTCTTCCTTCGGGGGGCGGCCCCGCTTGACCGGCTTTGGCGGCTCAAGCCGGACGCCCCTCATCTTCAGTGCCTCGCGCAGCAGGCATTCTATCTCGGCATTGACCGACCGCAGGTCAGATGCCGCGGCACGCTCGACCGCGGCCCATAATGCCGGGTCGACCCTCAAGGGGTAGGCTTTGCGCTCGCCGCCCACCAGTGCCTCCTACTGGTAGAGTGTGCCGGCGTTGACGATCGGCTGCGTGTCGCGTTCGCCGCACAGGACCACCATGAGGTTGGAGACCATCGCCGCACGGCGCTCGTCGTCGAGATGGACGACGTCCTTCTCGCTCAGGGAATCGAGCGCCATTTCCACCATCCCCACAGCACCGTCGACCAGGGTTCGGCGGGCCGCCACGATGGCCTGTGCCTGCTGGCGCCGGAGCATCGCGCCAGCGATCTCCGTCGCATAGGCGAGGTGCGTGAAGCCGCACTCGTCGATGGTGATCCCGGCGACTGCGAGCCTGGCGATCAGCTCCTTGCGAAGCTCGGCCCCGACCTCGTCATGATTGCCGCGAAGAGTCACCTCCTGGTGTTCGAAGTCGTCATAGGGGAAGCGCGAGCCGATGGTCCGGATGGCGGCTTCGACCTGGACCCGGACGAATTCCCGGTAATCGTCGACATCGAACAGCGCCTGGGCGGTATCGACAACGCGCCAGACAATCTGCGCGGCCATCTCGATCGGGTTGCCGCGCAGGTCATTCACCTTGATCTTCTCGCTGATGAAATTGTTTGCGCGCACCGAGACCTTGCGCCGGATGAGCCATGGCAGGACCCACCGAAGGCCGGTTGCCCGGTCGGTGCCTTTATAGTCGCCGAACAAAGTGATCGCGGCCGCCTGGTTCGGCTGCAGCATGTAGAAACCGCAGGAAATGAAAATCGCCACCAGCGGGCCGAGGATAGCCGTCGCGATCTGCAACGCCCCGTCGCGCTCGTGGGCAAGTTCCACGAATGCCCAGATCGAGGCGATGGTCGCCAGGAGCAGCAGCAAAAGCATGATATAGCCGCTCGTCGTCGAGGCCCTGCGCTCGTGGCTGGCATTTAATGCATTGCTAGTCGATTCGGTCATGATGCCCTCCCATTAAGTGATATCATTTTTATATCAAACGCCCGGATCGTCAACTGGAAAGCGACGGTCGCGCCGGCTAGGGATCGCTGATGAAGTGGAAACTGGTGATTCACGGCGGGTCCGGATCGATGCGCCCGGGCGTGCTTGGAGCCGAGCTGGACGCGCTCGGGCGGTCCGGCATGGAGGCTGCGCTCGAAGCCGGGTCGGCGATCCTTGCCGGCAATGGCAGCGCGCTCGACGCGGTCGAGGCGGCCGCCAGGGTGCTGGAGGAAGACAGCTGCTTCAACGCCGGCCGCGGCAGCGTTCTTGCCTTCGACGGGCATGTCGAGCTCGACGCGGCGATCATGGACGGGCGGGACCGGCGCTGCGGCGCGGTTGCCGGCCTTCGCTCGACCAGGGCCCCGATCAGCGCGGCGCGGGCGGTGATGGAGCAAAGTCCCCATGTCCTGATGAGCAATGACGGCGCGGACGACTTTGCACGCGAAGCCGGTCTCGAGCAGGTCCCCAATCGATGGTTCGTCACTGCCGAGCGCAGGCGCCAGCTCGACGAATTGCTCGCGCGCGGCAGCGGCGCATTCGACGCCGACATCAAATATGGAACGATCGGGGCAGTGGCGGTCGACATGGCGGGGCATGTCGCCGCGGCGACCTCGACCGGCGGGCTGACCGCCAAGCGCTGGGGCAGGATCGGCGATTCGCCGCTCATCGGCGCCGGGACCTATGCCGACGATCGCGCCGGCGCGGTAAGCGCGACCGGCCTCGGCGAGGTCTTCATCCGCGCCTCTGCCGCCCACGAACTCTGCGCCCGGGTCCGCCTCGGCGGTGCTGGCCTCAAGGAGGCGCTGGACGGAGTGCTCGACGACGTGAGGGCACTGGGCGGCAATGGCGGGCTGATCGCCGTCTCGCCGACGGGCGAAGCTGCCTGGGGTTTCACCACCCCGGGCATGTACCGCGGGATTGCCGGTGCCGAGGGCCGGAAAGTCGCGATCTACGGCGAGGACGACGAGCGGTAGGGCAGCGCCTCGCGCGCCCACTCGAGTTCCAGGCGCACGGCTTCGCGCTCGCGTTCAAGGAATTCCGCGACGGCGCTGCGGAACCCCGGGTCGGGCAGGAAGTGGACCGACGGCGTAATCACCGGCTCATAGCCCCGGGCAAGCTTGTGCTCGCCCTGGGCCCCGGCCTGGATACAGGCGACCTTCTGTTCGATCGCCCACTCGATGGCCCGGTAGTAGCTCAGCTCGAAATGGAGGAACGGGCGTTCTTCCAGCGCGCCCCAGTATCGGCCGTAGAGCGTCCCTGCGCCTACCAGGTTGAGCGCGCCGGCAATGGGGCTGCCATTGTCCAGCGCGAGGAACATCAGCAGCTTGTCGCCCATCGCCGCGCCAACGCCGTCGAAAAAGTCCCGGGTCAGGTAGGGCCTGCCCCATTTTCGGGCCCCGGTGTGCTGGTAGAAGCGCCACATCGCGTCCCAGTGCGCCGGCGTGATCTCGCTTCCGCGCAGTGCGATGATTTCCAGTCCCTCGCAGGCAGCCGCCCGCTCCTTGCGGATCGTCTTGCGCTTGCGGCTCGACAGCTCCGACAGGAACTGGTTGAACGTCTCGTACCCCCGGTTGAACCAGTGGTACTGGAGCCCTTCGCGCCTTAGCCAGCCGCGCGACTGGGCGAGCCTGGCCTCATTCTCGGTGAGAAAGGTGACATGAGCCGAGGATAGCCGGTTCTGCACGGTTACCGCCTCGAGCGCAGCGATCATCGTCAGCGGCTCGTCCCCGAGGAAACGCCGGCCGGTGCAAGGCGTGAACGGAACCGCGACCTGGAGCTTGGGGTAATAGGAGCCACCGGCCCGCTCCCAGGCGTCGGCCCACCCATGGTCGAAGACATATTCGCCCTGGCTATGGGTCTTCAGATAGGCTGGCGCGGCGGTGGTGACCCTTCCCTCACGCTCCACCATGACCGGTATCGGCGTCCAGCCGGTCCCCTCACCGACGCTTCCGGAATCCTCCAGCAGCGACAGGAAGGCATGGCTGACGAATGGATCGTCCGCCAGCGCGAGCCGGTCCCATCGATCCGGGTCGATTGCGGAGACGCCGCGCGCAATGCGCGCAACATGGTCAGTTTCGCGGTCGGCCATCACCCTCCCAGATCATCGCGTCGGCGTGGGATTCAACCGTCCGGCGCTGCTCCTGCGACGCGACGGTCCAGCTGTAGATCCAACGGCTGCGCCGTTGCACTTCGACCCACGGCCTTTCAACCGCCGCGCGGTCAATGGCGAGGAAATGCGGTGAACCGGTCCTGATCCCGAGCCAGCGCGCGACTGTAGATGCCCTCCGTGAAATGACGAGCCCGCGCCGAACCTCGGGCGCATTGCGTCTCAGCCATTTGCCGACGTCGGGCTCAAAACTCATCACCCCGAATGGGCCGGCATATTCTTCGAGCAGCGATGCCACCGCCCTCGTCAGGCGAGCGGCATTGCCGGCATGGCACTTGATCTCGAACAGGATCGGGACCCGGCCCCGGACCAGGTCCAGCATCTCGTCCAGTCCCGGGATATACTCGTTGCTGTCGAACAGGCGCTGCGCCTGCAGGATCCGGGCAGCTGTCGATTCGACAGCAAGTGCAGAAGCACAGAGGCGCCGTAGGTCATGGTCGTGGAACAGCATCGGCCGTCCATCGCCTGAGAGTCGGACATCGCACTCGATGCCGGCGCCGATGTCGGCGGCCGCGGCGAAGGCGGCCAGGCTGTTCTCCGGGATTCCCGGTCCATGCAGCCCGCGATGCGCGAAGCCCGCGGGCCCGGGATCGAGTGGATCAGGGCCGGACCTGGACGATGGCATCCACTTCGACCGCAACTCCGAGCGGCAGCACCGGGACGCCGACTGCCGAGCGGGCATGGCGACCTGCCTCGCCGAAAACCAGCTGCATGAGCTCGGAGGCGCCATTGGCGACCTTCGGCTGGTCCGTGAAATCACCATGGCTGTTAACGAACACGCCCAGTTTCACGACCCGCTCGACCCGCTCGAGCGAGCCAAGTGCCGCCTTCATCTGGGCCAGCAGCATGATGCCGCAGCGGCGTGCCGCCGCCTGGCCCTGCTCGAGGTCGAGATCCTCGCCGAGCCGACCCTTGATGAGGCTGCCGTCCTCCGCGAAGCTGATCTGCCCGGAGATGTGCAGGAGGCCGTTGGCCTCGACCGCCGGGACGTAACTCGCAACCGGTGCCGCGGCCTCGGGAAGGGTGATGCCGAGTTCGGCAATGCGCTGTTCAATGCTCATGGGCCCGGGCTCTGGCCCCAACCGCGCCCGGCCGTCAACCCTGGTTCCGATGGACTGCGAAGCCCGCCCAGCTCTGGTTGGTCGGCATCAGCTCGAGCGAGTTGATGTTGACGTGGCTGGGGAGCGAGGCGACCCACCAGATGGTTTCCGCGATGTCCGCTGCGGTCATTGGCTCCATATTGGCATAGAGGGCATCGCTTGCTGCCCGGTCGCCGCCGGTTCGAACGATCGTGAACTCGGTCTCGACCATGCCCGGTTCAATCGAGGTCACCCGGACGCCGGTTCCATGGAGATCGCAGCGCAGTCCAAGCGAGAATTGGCGCACGAAGGCCTTGGTGCCCGCGTAGACTGCACCTCCCCGGTAGGGATAGGAGCCTGCGACCGAGGAAAGGTTGATGATTGCTCCCTTTCGCTCGATGATGCGCGGCAGGAGCACCCGTGTCAGTGCCACCAGCCCGGACACGTTGGTGTCGATGGCAACGTCGAGCGGCTCCTGCTCGCTGTCCTGGAAATCCGTGGTCGGCGGCGCCAGCCCGGCATTGTTGAGCAGGAGGTCGACGGAGCGATAGCGCTCGGGCAGGGCCGCCAGAATGGGCTCGAAATCGTCCGGGCAGCGCATGTCCAGCATGACGGGATGGAAAAAATCCCCAAGTTCGCTGGCGAGCGCGTCGAGCCGGTCCCGGCGGCGCCCGGTGCCGACGACCTGCCAGCCCTGCGAGACAAATTTCCTGGCGGAAGCGTCGCCGATCCCCGCGGTTACGCCGGTTATGAATGCTGTCTTGTTCATCGGTTCGCCCGGGCTTCCATCATCCGTTCAAGATAGCGCGCAAGGACGTCGACCTCGAAATTCAGCCTGCGCCCCTGCCCAATCGATCCAAGAGTCGTATGCCCGGCCGTATGCGGGATGAGGTTGATGGTGAACCTCGTCACTTCCCCTTCGTCCTCCACCTCGTTGACGGTGAGCGAGACGCCGTCGAGCGCCACCGAGCCCTTGGCGGCAATGGCACCACCAAAGGCCCGCGGCACTTCGAGCGTGACATTGATGCTGCCGCCGACTTCAACCGCTTGGGTCACCGTCGCGATGGTGTCGACATGGCCGGTGACGATATGGCCGCCCAGTTCGTCGCCCACCCGGAGCGCACGCTCGAGATTGAGACGGCCGCCCTCCGACCAAAGGTCGGGCGCGGTGCGCGCGACGCTTTCCTGGCTTAGGTCCACTGCGAACCAGTCGTCGCCCTTGTCGACGACGGTGAGACAGGCCCCCGAACAGGCACTCGAGGCGCCGAGGTCAACCGTTTCCATGTCATAGGTGGAACCGATCACCAGCCTCAGGTCGCCGCGCTGTTCGGCGCTGCGGATCGTCCCAATGTCGGTGATGATTCCGGTGAACATGCCCGTCCCTGCCTTAGCCGCGAACGCGCTCGTAAACCTCGAGCCGGTCGATGCCAAGCCGGGCCCCGTCGGCTGCCCGCCAGCGGCCATGGGCATCGGCGATGGCGTCGAGGCCGATATAGCCGAAGCTGGACTTGCCCTCACCGACGAGGATCGGCGCGCGGTAGATGATGATGCGGTCGACGAGGTCGGCCGACAAAAATGCAGTTGCCGTGGCCGAGCCTCCTTCGACCAGCAGGTCGTTGACGTCATGAAGTCGATAGACGTCTTCGGGCGAGGCGAGGATTTCCCAGCCCTCGACCGCACGGCCCCGGGTCAGCAGTGCCCGGCGTGGTGACCATTGCTCGAGGCCCGGCAGCCGGACGTCGAGGCGCGGCTGGTCGGCCTGGTAGGTTCCCCGTCCGACCAGGATCATGTCGCTCTTTGCCCGCTCGAGGTGGACATGGGCCCGGGCGTCCTCGCCGGTGATCCACTTGCTCTCGCCTGACGGGAGGGCGATCTTCCCGTCGATCGACAGCGCCAGCTTGAGGGTAATGCGTGGCCGGCCCTGCTCGATCCGGCTGAAATAGCCGGACATGCTTTCCCGGGCAGCCTTGCGGGCGATGCCCGTCTTCACCTCGATCCCTGCCGCCTTGAGGCTTCGAATGCCTTTTCCGGCGGTGCGCGGGTCGGGATCCCTGTGGGCCACCACGACTCGCCTGATGCCCGCTTGCGGGATGATTGCCGAACAGGTCGGGCCTCGCTCGCTTCGATGGGCGCATGGCTCGAGGCTGGTGTAGAGGGTTGCGCCGCGCGCCCTGTCGCCGGCTTCCTCGAGCGCAATGGCTTCCGCGTGCGGCCGGCCGCCGGGGGCAGTGGCGCCTCGGCCGACGATCTCGCCGTCATGGACAATGACCGAGCCTACGTTGGGATTTGGGGCCGTGCGCCCCCTGGCTGCCTCGCCGAGCCGGATGGCCTCGGCCATGTATCGACGATCACTCAATGCCGAATTGCTTCTGCAGCTTCTCATATTCCTGGCGGCGCAGCTCTTCCGCCTTACGCCGCTCTTCCGAGGCCTTCTTCTGCTCCCGGATGATATCCTCGTCGGTCCGGTCGGGCCCGTAATTGTCGACCCAGACGATCTGCTGGGGCGGCGCGGTGTTGATCTTGGAATCGACGAAGAAGACGATGACGATGATGACGGTCACGAGCACCGCGAGCGCGGCGCCGATCAGCTGCTCGCGGCTTCGCTGCCTCATGAACGCGGTGAGGTCTCTCAGCGCCGCGCGCGGACCGACCATCGGTGGGAAAATCGCCATGCGCCCATATGTAGAGACGAGAAGGGGCCCGGACCAGCCCCCGGCGGCAGGAACCGCCAACTGGGGCCAGCCGCGGGCGATGGCGATGCTCAAGCGTCCTCCAGCCGGAACGAGAGGCTGATGATCATGGTCGATGAGACCGCGATCCCGTCTTCGGTCGCCGGCTTGTAGCGCCAGGCGCGAATGATGTGGCGTCGTGCCGCCTCGAGGAAGGTCGGGTCGGCGGCGCCGACCGGGCTCACCGCGGTCACCCGGCCGCGGGCATCGATGCTGAGCCTGAGCTTCAGCGTCGCTTCCTCCCCGTCGCGGAGCTTGCTGTTGGGATATGGCGGCCTCAACGCCTCCTCCGGCGTGCGCGACACTGCAGCGATCCTCACTGGATCGGCGCGCGGAACGACGACTGCGCCGCCTCCTCCTCCCAGAGGTGGGCCCTGCTGGAGAATATCCCCAATCTCGACCAGAGCGGAGTCAGCCAGTCCCATGTCGACCATGGTTGGCGGGTTGTCGATGAACGGTTGCTGAGGAGCGGACTGGATCTTGGGGGTTCGCGGCGCAGGCCGCTGCTCGGGCTCGGGCGGCGGCGGCGGCGGAGCCGGTGGGTCGACGAGGAAGATTTTCGGGACATGCTCGATACCGGGAACCATCACCTCCATCTTCGCGGTCATTACTGCTGCGAGAAGAACGGCATGGCCCGCAATGATGAGCATCATCGCTCTTGGCGAGGCGGTCAGCCTGGCGACGGCACGGCTATTGTCGGCATAGGCAAGCATTTACGGTCTCCTCTCCTGGAGAAGAGAGGAATGTTACATCATAACATCACAATGGCAAGTGGGCTTGGCTTGGGGAAACCGCCAGTGCAAGCCTAGCCCGCAGCAGCTTCGAGGCGCCGGGTGACCCTCTGCTTGCCGATGAGGAGGAGGAGTGGAGCCATTTCCGGGCCCGATTCGCGTCCGGTGATTGCAAGCCTGAGCGGCCGGAACAGCGCCCGGCCCTTGCGCCCCGTAGAGGCCTTCAGTGCATCGGCCAGCTGGTGCCAGGGGTCATCGGTCCAGTCGAGCCCGCCGGCAATGCGCGCGGCCTCGGCAATGAGCGGCTTGTCGTCTGGGACGACTTCTCCACTGAAGTCATCCTGGCCGCGCAGAACGGGAACCCAGGCATTGGCTTCGCCGAGATGGGCAAGATTGCCGCGCAACGCGATCCATTCCGCCTCGCCAATTTCCTCGGGGAGGCGATCGGCAACCTCGGCATAGTCGAGCTGGTGGAGAAGCTTTGCGTTGACCTGCTCGACTTCCTTCAGGTCGAAATGGGCCGGCGCACGCCCGAAGGTTGCAAAGTCGAAGCCCTCGGCGAGCTCGGCAAGGGCGGCCCTGGCCTCGACCGGCTGCGATGTGCCGAGCCTCGCCAGCAACGAGTTGAGCGCCATCGGCTCGATCCCCGCGCCGCGAAGCGCGTCGACCCCGGTCGAGCCGAGGCGCTTCGACAATTTGCCTTCAGCCGCCACCAGCAATGCCTCGTGGGCCAGGGCCGGGGGCGATGCGCCAAGGGCGGCGAACATCTGCAGCTGGACGGCGCTGTTCGATACATGGTCCTCGCCGCGGACGATGTGGGTGATCCCAAGGTCGATGTCGTCAATCACGCTTGGAAGCAGGTAGAGCCAGCTTCCGTCCGCACGCCGGATGACCGGATCGCTGATCTTCGCCGGCTCGAACTTCTGGTGGCCGCGGATGAGGTCGTCCCACTCGATCGGCTGCTCATGGTCAAGCCGGAACCGCCAGTGCGGCGCGATCCCCGGCGGTGGCGGCTCGTCGGCGGGCTTCCGCGCCTAAACCGGCGGGAGCCCGCGGCCGAGCAGAATCTTGCGCCTGAGCTCGAGTTCCTCGGGCGTCTCGTAACAGGCGTAGACCAGGCCGGCCTTGCGAAGCCGCTCGAACTCGCGCTCGTAGAGGTCGAAGCGCTCGGACTGGCGAACCGTCCTCGCCGGCGACAGCCCGAGCCAGGCGAGGTCCTCGATGATCGCGGTGACATATTCCTCGCGGCTCCGCTCGAGGTCGGTATCGTCAATCCGGAGCAGGAACTGCCCGGCCGACTTCATTGCGAACAGGGCATTGTGAAGCGCGGTCCGGATGTTGCCGACGTGGAGCCGACCGGTCGGCGAAGGAGCAAAGCGGGTGACGACGGTCATGCGCCGCCTATAGGCCATATCATGACGTGTGGAAGGCGTTGGTGATCGGATAGCGCCGGTCGCGCCCGAAGTTGCGGCTTCCAAGCTTTACGCCTGGCGGTGCCTGCCTGCGCTTATATTCGGCCCGAAGAAGCTTGCGCTCGATGTCGGCAACGACCGCAGGGTCGGCGCCGGTCGCTGCAACCGCCTCTCTCACCGACATTTCACGTTCCACGAGCGCCTCGAGAATCCGGTCGAGGACGGCATAGGGCGGGAGGCTGTCTTCGTCCTTCTGGTCGGGACGAAGCTCTGCGGTCGGCGGCTTGTCGATGACCCGCTGTGGCATTACCGGCCCCGCCGGCCCGAGCGAATCCTTGGGCTGCGTGCCGTTGCGCCAGCGCGACAATGCAAAGCAGCTCGTCTTGTAGGCATCCTTCAGCACCGAATAGCCGCCCGCCATGTCGCCGTAGAGCGTCGCGTAGCCGACCGACATTTCGCTCTTGTTGCCGGTGGTCAGGAGCATGTGGCCGAAACGATTGGAGAGGGCCATCAACGTCACCATCCGGAGCCGCGACTGGATGTTCTCGCCGGCGACGCCCGCCTCCCCGCCATCGAAGCATGGCGCGAGCATCTCGTCCATCGCGCTCACCGCGGGCACGATTGGAATGACGTCATGGCGCACGCCAAGCAGGCGCGCGCACTGCTCGGCGTCCTCGAGGCTTTCGTCCGAGGTGAAGCGCGAGGGCATCATCACGCACCAGACCCGTTCGGGCCCGAGCGCGTCGACTGCGACCGCTGCGGAAAGCGCGCTGTCGATGCCACCCGACAGGCCGAGAATGACCCCCGGGAACCCATTGGCAGTGACATAGTCGCGTAGAGCGATCATCATCGCCCGGTAGATGTCCTCGGGATAGGGCGAGAGCAGCGCCTTCTCGCCCGGCTCGCATCGCCAGCCATTGCCCGTCCTCACCCAGTCGGTGATGGCCATCGCCTCTTCGAAATCGGGGAGCTGGACGGCGATGGTGCCATCGTCGTTGGTAACGAAGCTCGATCCATCGAACACGAGCTCGTCCTGGCCGCCGACGCGGTTGAGATAGGCGAGCGGGAGGCCCGTCTCGACTACCCGCTGGCGAACCAGCTTCTGGCGCAGGTCGTCCTTGTCGGTCTCGTAGGGGCTGCCGTTGGGCACCAGGAGCATCTCGGCGCCCTTCGCGGCGAGGTGGTGGCACACTTTTTCCAGCCAGATATCCTCGCAGATCGGCACGCCGAGCCTGACGCCCTGGAACTCGATCGGCTCGGGCAGCGGCCCGTGGCTGAAGACGCGCTTCTCGTCGAACGTCCCATAGTTGGGAAGCTCGTGCTTCAAGGTCCGCCCGGCCACGCGGCCGTCTTCAGCGAGGAGGAAGGCGTTATAGTTGGTTCCCGCTTCCGAGTGGATGGCTCCGAACAATAGCGCAGGCCCGCCGTCGGCAGTGACGTCAACCAGCCGCTCGGCCGCCTCCATGGTCTGCCGGACGAACTCCGGTTTCAGGACCAGGTCCTCGGGCGGGTAGCCGGTCAGCTGCAGCTCGGGCACCATCACCAGCTGCGCTCCCTCCTTAGCGGCGCGGCTGCGCCAATCGAGGATCCTTTCGGCATTGCCGGCGAGATCGCCGACACGCTGGGTCATCTGGACAAGGGCTATGCGCAGGCGATCGGTCACGGCGCCGACTGATTTAGCGTGGCGGAGAGCCCGTGCAAGCTTGCCCAATCCATTCCCCCTTTCTAAGTGGCCGGGAAGGGCCAGCTTCACAGGATCGCTTCACATGAAATTGCTCGCCGGGAATTCGAACCTGCCGCTCGCCCGGGCGATCGCCGATTATCTCGAACTGCCGCTGACCCAGGCCAGCGTCCGGAGATTCGCCGACGAGGAGGTGTTCGTCGAAATCCACGAGAATGTCCGCGGCGAGGATGTGTTCGTGGTCCAGTCGACCAGCTTTCCCACCAATGACAATCTGATGGAGCTCTTGATCTGCATCGATGCGCTCAAGCGCGCCTCGGCGAAGCGCATCACGGCGGTCATCCCATATTTCGGATATGCCCGCCAGGACCGGAAGCCCGGTCCGAGGACGCCCATATCCGCCAAGCTCGTCGCCAACCTCATCACCGTCGCCGGTGCGGACCGCGTGCTGACGATGGATCTCCATGCAGGCCAGATCCAGGGCTTCTTCGACATTCCTACCGACAATCTCTGGGCGGCGCCGGTGGTCGCAGCGGACATCCAGGCGCGCCACTCGGGCAAGAAGCTGATGGTCGTCTCGCCGGACGTCGGCGGCGTGGTCAGGGCGCGGAGCCTCGCCAAGCGGCTCGACAACGCACCGCTGGCAATCGTCGACAAGCGCCGCGAGCGGGCCGGCGAATCCGAAGTGATGAACATCATTGGTGACGTCGAGGGACATTGCTGCGTCCTCGTTGACGACATCGTCGACAGCGCTGGAACCCTTTGCAACGCTGCCGCGGCGCTCCGCGAACAGGGCGCCACCGAGGTGATCGCCTATTGCAGCCACGGTGTCCTTTCGGGGGCCGCGGAAGCCCGGGTTGCAGCGAGCGTGCTCACCGAGCTGGTCGTTACCGATTCAATCTATCGCGAAGGGCTGAGCGAGGGCGGCAAGATCCGCCGTCTTACCATCGCTCCCCTCTTCGGTGAGGCGATCCACCGCATCGCCGACGAGTCCAGCGTCTCGAGCCTGTTCGACTAGGATCGGAGCCTTATCCGATGTGCAATCTCTACCGACTGCACAAGGGAGCCGATGCGATCCGCCAGTTGTTCGAGGGTCTGGGGCACAAGCTCGCCTTCCCCGAGGGAATTCCGAACCTTGCCCCCACCGATATACGGATCACCGACCCGGCGCCGGTCGTGCGGTGGGGAGATGAAGGACTGGAACTGGTTGTACGGCGCTGGAGCTGGCCGGGTCCTGGCGGCAAGCCCATATTCAACCTTCGCTCGGAAGGGAGGCGCTTTTCCAACCGGTGCCTCGCAATAGCCGACGGATTTTATGAGTTCACAAAGCCCGAGGATCCCAAGGCGAAGCGCAAGAACAAGTGGCTGTTCACACCGGTGGAAGGAGAGTTTCTCGGGATCGCGGCGGTCATGCGCACCGATCCGGTCGTCGGCGAGGCTTTCAGCCTGCTGACCGCCGAGCCCTCGCCGGAAGTGGCGCCGATCCACAACCGGCAGATCATCCTGCCGTCACCGGCTCACTGGCTTGCCTGGCTCGATCCCTCGACCAGCCTGCCGCCCTCCAGCAACTGGTCGACCGTTTCGGCGAAGCGCATCACCGAGATGGGCTTGGAAACATAGGCCTGCGCACCAGCGGCCCGGATGCGTTCATCATCGCCCGCCGCGGCATAGGCAGTGACCGCCATGATCGGCACATCCTTGAGCTGCTCGTCGGCGCGTAGCTGCTCCATGAGCTCGATCCCCGTTACATAGGGAAGCTGGATATCGGTGATGACGAGATCGGGATTGAATGCGCGGGCGGCTTCCAGCGCCTCCCTGCTGTCGGTTACCGGCTCGGTCTGGTGGCCGTGCGCGTTGAGCAGGTCGCAGAACAGCTTGATGTTAAGGGCGTTGTCCTCGACAACCAGGATCTTCGCCAAGCCGTTACCCCTCGAATTATCAGTCCATCGCAATAAGACATGTTGAGCAACTCGACAAATAATGCGCCGCCCGATGCCGAGGCGCTGGCGCTCGGCGCACTGGCCGCGATGCTATCCGACGAACGGCGGGCCCGGCGGTTCCTTGAGCTTAGCGGGCTGTCCGCCGACGAGCTTCGCGCAAAGGCGGCCGACCGGCGGCTTCTCGCCGCCAGCATCGCCTTCCTCGAAGCCTTTGAGCCTGACCTAGTCGACGTGGCCCAAGCCATTGGAGTCAAACCGGAAATTCTCGTGAGGGCGCGCGTGGAGCTGGAGCGTTGAGCCGACCCCTGCTGATCAGCGACTGCGACGAAGTGCTGCTCCACATGGTGTCCCATTTTGACGCCTGGCTGGGGGAAGCCCACGGCATCCGCTTTGCCTTCGAGACCGGCGAATTCAGCGAGGCAATGACGGAAATAGCGACGGGGGTCACCGTCGACAGGGAACGCGTAATGCAGCTCCTCGAGCAGTTCTTTCGCGAGGAAATCCATCGCCAGACCCTGGTGCCGGGAGCCATTGAGGCGCTTGGGAGGATCGGCGAAGTCGCGGACATCGTCATCCTCACCAACCTTGGACAGGAAGCTCACCCATGGAGGGTCGAGCAGCTCGCCCGGCACGGCATCCGCCACGAGGTGGTGTGCAACCGGGGTGGCTAGGGCGTACCGGCACGTGCCCTCGTCGAACGCTACGGAGCGACAAGTTCGGTGTTCGTGGACGACCTTCCCGTTCACCACGCCTCGGTCGCCAAGCATGCACCGCAGGTCCAGCGGCTGCACATGGTCGCCGAACCGCGGCTCGCAGCGGCGATGCCGACCGCCGAACATGCCCATGCAAGGATCGATGACTGGGCGACCGCGGCCAACTGGATTTTGGACCGACTATTGAAGGGCTGAACCGACCGTCATCATCGACACGCAAGTCGAACGA
>CAZQLI010000009.1:0-13901 GCA_964594145.1 uncultured Sphingomonas sp.
TGAAGCCGCGGATCGCGCCGCCATGCTCTTCCGACTTCGCCCAGACGACGAAGACGTCGGCGATCGGCGAATTGGTGATCCACATCTTGGCCCCGGACAGGCGGTAGCCGCCCTCGGTCTTCACCGCGCGGGTGCGCATGCCGCCTGGGTCCGAGCCTGCATCGGGCTCAGTGAGGCCAAAGCAGCCGACCAGCTCGCCGCGGGCGAGGCCCGGGAGATATTTGTTGCGCTGCTCTTCCGAGCCATAGGCATGGATCGGGTGCATCACCAGCGAGCTCTGGACCGACATCGCCGAGCGATAGCCGCTGTCGACGCGCTCGACTTCCCGGGCGATGAGGCCGTAGCTCACATAGCCAAGGCCAGCGCCGCCATATTGCTCGGGGATGGTCGCTCCGAGGAGGCCGAGCCCACCCATTTCACGGAGGATCTCGCGGTCGAAATCCTCCTCGAGATAGGCCTTGGTAACCCGGGGCTGGAGCTTGTCCCGGGCATATGCCGCGGCCGAGTCACGGACCATCCGCTCTTCGTCGGTCAGCTGGTGATCAAGGTCGAAGGCATCGGCCCAGTCGAACGGCAGGATGGCAGGCTCGCCCACTTATTTCTCCCCGGCTTGGAAAACTGGGGCCCCTTTAGCCGCGCTATGACGGGCGCGCCAGCCCGGTGCCGCTTGCCGCTCCGCCAAAGGTCCGCTTCAAGGTCAGGCCGAAGTTGAGGTGGCGGTTGCGTTCCCGGAATTCCTCGATGACCTGGTCCGCATCTCGCCGGTTGGGGATGAATATGCGGCGGAGGCGTTGGCCCGGCGTCGCGATGGCATTGTCGACATCGAGAGTGATGCTCGTCCGGCTGTCCGGACGATATTCGACGAAGGCGGTGGCAAAGGGCCCACCGTTCCAGTTGATGTCGAACTCGTCGGTCCGGAAGAAGGTGAAGCGGTCGCGGTCGCTAAGCGCGAAGCCATAGGAAAATGCGCCGATGTCATGGCGATAATCGATGTTCCATTCCCATTCGGGGAAGAATCCCGAGAAGCTGCGCTTCTCGCCGCTGACCGGGTCTTCGACCCGGGTCCGCTGCAGCTGCCCGGTGAGCTTCAGCCTGGCGCCGTTCAGCCCGAGCTTGCTGAGCGGCGCGTCGATTGTCCCGGCGGCGAACCAGCGCCGGCCAGTGCCGATATTGCCCGGAGCATCGAAGCAGGAGTCGATGTCCACGGGATCGCAGATCAGCACCCGGTCCTGGAGCTTGCTGGTGATGTCGTGGCCAAGGTCGAGCTTTGCGAGGCCATCGCCGAGAATCGGCTTTTCAAGGGTGGCCCGGAACTCCCAGGAACGCTGGGGCACGAGGTTGGCATTGCCTCCGTTCACCCGGTCGGCAGAGAGCTCGGCTGACGAAATGAAGTCATAAAAGTCGAGCTGCGCCACCGTCCGGCGAACCGACAGCTGGCCGTGCAGGCCCGAGCCTCCCTTCCAGTCCAGCGTGATGCTGGGCTTCAGGAACTTCAGGCTGCGATCGGCTTCGGTGTCGCCGCGTACCTTCAGCTTTGAGAACTCGTAGTTGAGGCCGCCGTCGATGCGGATCGCGGAAGACAGCTGCCGTCCGGCACGGACGTAAAGCTCGCCCCGCTTCTCCCGGACCTCCGCCTCGTCGAGCGGGAGGTCGATACGCACCGGTTCGCCGCCCTCGAGGAACTCGAAGAGCTCGACCTTGTGGTCGAGCGAATTGAGCGCCGCTTCCACGCCCGTTTCGAACGAGAAGCCGGCAAGGTTCGCCCTCGTCCAGTTGAGGCGCATGATCGTCTCGTTGCGCTGTGCGTCCTGGAGCTGCTCGAAGCCGCCGAGCAGCTGTTCGCCACCGATGCTCCGGAAACGGTAGCGCTCAAGATAGTCGCGCTTCCTCCGGGTCGCGAGGCCGACGAGCTTGATCGCACCGCCGGCAAGCGGGCGGGTGATGTCGCCGCCGAGTTCGAACACGGGGTTGTCGAAATCCTGCAGGAGATCGTCATCGCGTTCGGGTTCGCCGGTGGGAATGACGTGGTTTCGCTGGGTGAGGTCGAACTGGCCGGGCGACCAGCGGGCGTTGAGCCGGATGGCGTCGTTGCTGGACTTCTCCAGCGCCCAGCTCGCGGAGAGATAGGGATTGAAGTCGTGGTAGCTGTTGAACTTGCGCCTAAACTCGATCCGTTCGCCTGTTCCAAGATCGACGAGCGTGTCGGTCCCTTCCTCGTGGTTCAATGTGTTGGCGGTGCCGGCAGAGAGGTTGATGGTCGATTGGCCCTTGCGGATCATCGCCGAGACGGAACCGTCAGGAACGAGCTTTCCGGTGTAGAGCCGCCGGGTGGCAACCGTGACGTTGCCATCGATCCCGCCCCGTGATGTGAGGATGACGTTGAGGACCTGGCTTTTCCCGGCGAAGTCGGCCCCGAAGATATCGCCCGGGCCGAGCTCGACACGGAGCACCTGGCTGGCCGGGATGCGGGAGAGGGTGGTCTCGAGTGTTTCTGCCTTGGAGCTCGGGCGGGCGCCGTTGATGACGACATTGCCCGCTACGCCTGCAAAGCCGCGGACGTCCACCGACCCGAGGTCCGACTGGGTGCTTCCAAGGTCGAGGGCAAAGCCTGGAACGCGGCGCACGATGTCGAGCGCCGTTCTCGGCGCATATTGAGCAAAGAAGGCCGCGTCATAGGCGGTCGTGCGCGAAGGCGCGCCGGATACAGGGGCGGCACCCTCGCTGGCCTGGGCGAAAGCGGGAGCGGCAAGGGCGGCGGAAAGTGCAAGCAGGCTCAACGAAGACAGGCCGCACCGCATTCAAAGTCCCCTTTTTGCTATTTGATCGGGGCCTATGCGGATGGGGATGGAGGCGCGAGGTAGCGTTCGATCAACCGACGAACGGTTCGATCAAGAGATCGAGAGACCTGGCCAATTAGGCCGGGATGATCCCCAATCGCTTCTGCGCGGCTGAAAGGGCTTCTTCGAAGCGTGGATCGCCTCGGAGAAAGTCGAGGTCGGTATCGACGGCGGCCGTTTTGACCAATGTCTGGTTGGCCTTTTCAAGGACCGGCAGAAGCAAGTCCAGCGAGGCATCACGCTCTTTCAAATAGGCGCTGAGGATGCAAGCGAAGTTATATTTCATGTTGGCGTTGTCAGGATCGATAAGGAGGGCGCGCTCAATCGTTTCCATGGCCCGAGCACGGTCGCCCATGATCGCGTGGCCGCCGGCGCATATCCCGAGGGCAGCGCCATTGCTTGGGTCTTCGGAAAGCACCTTTTCGGATTGCGACCGCATCATTTCAGCGCAGCTGGCCACGTCTTCGAGCTGGCCGAGGGCCTGGTAGCACATCGCCAGCATCGCCCAGGAGTGAAAGTCGGATTCGATCAGGGCGACGGCCTTCCCATAATGCAAAGCTGCCTTGCCCATGTCCCGTTGCGCTGCCGCCAGCGCGGCCGCTTCGCGATGCACCTCCCAGGACTCCGGGCCATATTCTAGCGCTTTTTGGATCTGTCGGCCGGCTTCGTCGAAGTCGCCGTGCTCGAGGAGGATCCTTGCCTTGACGGCATAGGCCTCGGGGATGGCGGGATTGATCGCCAGCGCGCGTTCCGCGGATTGCTCGCCATCTTCATCGTGGCATCCAAAATAATAGTGGAGACTTACCTGGGCGAGGGCCATCAGGGCCCAGGCCTGGGCGTATTGCGGATCAATTTCGACCGCGCGGCGCGCCAGCCTGACGACCCGCTGCTCGCGCCTGATGTCTCCGTAATTGCCCGAGACCCAATATTTGCGGGCCATCAGGTAGAAATTATAAGCCTCCGCGCTGCTGGTGCCGCGATCCTCGATTGCCTTGCGCTCGTCCGGAAGCAGCTTGACCTTGAGCGCGGCAACGATCGCGTGGCTGATCTCGTCCTGGATCGCGAATATATCGGTGAGGTCCCGATCATATCGCTCTGCCCAGACGTGCCCGCCATCCGCCGCGATGAGCTGCGCGGTGATGCGAACCCGGTTGCCGGCCTTTCGGACGCTCCCCTCCAGGACGTGGCTCACGCCCAGTGCGCGTGCGATCGTGCAGACGTCGATTGGCTGGTCCTTGAACGGGACCGCATTGTTGCGGGCAATGACGGAGAGTGCCGAGATTTTCGACAGGTCCGTGGTGATATCCTCGCTGATGCCGTCGCTGAAATATTCCTGTTCCGGGTCCCCGCTCATGTTCTGGAACGGAAGTACGCAAACCGAGATCCGCCCGCCGGAAGCGCGCAGCTTGGGCATCTCCGGCGCGGCGGGTCCTGCGAGCGACTGGACGCTGGCCGCCAGCTTTTGCCAGCCAGGAGTTTCGACCGAGCCGTCCCAGTCCCTAAGGTCAGCACAATGAATCTGGTTGAACGGCATTGGCGGCATGGTCGCGTCAAGGCTGACCTGGACCAGGCTACCCAGTTGGCGCGCGGCGTCGGCTTCCGACCTTACCCACTGGGATTTCACGGACCTGGCTGACCAGAGCACGACGACCGCCTGGGACGACTTCAGCCGCTCCTCGATTACTTCTGAAAAGTCGCGATGTGCAGGCAGCTCATTGTCCCACCAGACATCATAGCCCATCGATTCCAGCGCGTTCGAAACACGCTCGGCGTGCGACTCGTCCGGTCGCGCGTAGGAGACGAAGACCTGCGGCATGCCCCGAGGTCGCCTTACCAGCTGTACCCCTCGAAGTCATCGAATTGAAATAATCTGGAAGAGTGATTGCGGAAGGGCAAGCGCGTGCCACTCCGACGGAGGGGCAGTGAGACCAATGAAACTAGACCGCGTCAGGCGGTCGGCCGACTGCTAATCCAAGTACTCCCGACGACCGCCGCCAGTATGGGCAGGATGAGGGCAGGGAAGGGCAGAAGCACGACCCCGACGATCGCGCTCCCTACAAAGGCCAGGAGCGCAGCACGTTTTCCCTTCCTGCTGATTGCACCACGCTCACGCCAGGCGGCAATGTGCGGCTTCATCACCGGGTGCTCGACAATCCGCCGTTCGAGCGCAGGGCTGCTCCGGGCGAAGCAAAAGGCGGCGAGGATCACGAACGGGACGGTGGGGAGCAGGGGAACGACGGTTCCGATGGCGCCCAGGGCGAGGGAAAATGCGCCGACCAGAAAGTAGAATGTCCGGACCATTCCCTTCCTGACCGGGAAAAAGACGTTGCTGTCAAACCCCGGCGCTTCCTCAGGCAGCAATTTCAATAATGCTGCAGGTTCGGGTGGAATCCAGCTCCCCCGAAGGTCACCGCTTCTTGAATTCGAAGAGTTCGACGAGATTTCCCGATGGGTCCTCGACCAGTCTCGCGCGGCCTGCCCCGGCCTCGCTCATTTCGCCTTTGAATTTGACGCCGCTTTCGTCCAACCGCTCCACCAGTCCGTCGATGTCGTCGGTCACGAGCATGAACCGGTTCCATCCGCCGGGGTCGGGGGTGCCACCGGCAGTTCCCCCGCTCCCTGCACCGGGAGCGCTCAAATAAAGCGTGAGATCGTCACGCTTGAGTGCTGCGAACTTGCCGGGATTATGCATGTCAGCCGTGAAGCCGAGCCTATCGCGATAAAACTCGACCGAGCTGTCGACGTCGCTGACCATGTAGCGGACCGCTGCCATGGCGTTCTCTCCTCGGAGCTTGGCCAGTCCAGTCAAAACGAACGGATATTGGTTGGGTTGCTAGGCACTTGGCGCATCAACGATGGTCTTTTCCTGGTGCTCAAGCCGCTTGCGCCCCCATATACCGCCTGCATCCTTCATCGGTATCGGCCGATTTGCCGAACGCCGGCTCGAAGCGGATTGCCAGCTAGGCAGACAGTGCCCGGTGCCGTTGGGCAGGTTCATCACGCATTGTGTCTCGACCGCCTGCATGCCGCCGGCCCGATAGGCTCAACGAGCTCCATGCGTAGCCATTCGCTTGGATGCGCCGGCGAGCTCCTGTCTAGCTCGATTGCCCTCGGTGATCCTCAAAGACGAAGCCAACATTGGCCGTGCAGGAAACATGACCCAACTTCTTGACATACACACTGGTGTGTAACATATCTGCCCATGAAAAGTCGGGACGTTATCAAGGCTCTTGAAGCGGCCGGACTTGAGAAGGTCGCCCAGAAATGCAGCCACCTTCACTACAAGCATCCTCGTCGAAAGGGCCGTGTAACTGTTCCGCATCCGAAACATGACCTGCCAATTGGTACTTTGAAAAGTATCGAGAAGCAGAGCGGCGTAAAATTGGCGTAGGAGGCAGCTATGGAACGGCGATATTTTCCAGCCCAGGTCGAGGGAGCAATGGGCGCTTACGGCGTCTACTTTCCCGATCTACCTGGTTGTGTCAGTGCTGGTAAGACTATCGGCGAAGCTCTAGCCGGAGCTGAAGAGGCTCTTGCCTTGCATATCGCAGGAATGGCTGAGGACGGTGAGGATATTCCACAGCCCTCTGAAGCCATTCTCTTGGAAGGTTCGATCGCTGTGGCGATGGTTGCTGCCACCATGCCTGGCAAAAAGAAGAGGGTGAACGTCATGCTCGACGAGGGACTATTGGCGGCAATAGATGCGAGCGAACGAAACAGGTCAGCCTTTCTTGAACGAGCTGCCCGGCACGAGTTGGCGGCGGCCGGTTAAAGGGCCATCCGCGAAGTCGATCGCAGCCTGCTTCGAGGTGGGAACTTGGAGGGAGCGGGCTTCACAATGATCGATAAACCTTCCCGTTATCGATCATTTTTGACCAGAACCATGATCGATAAATGCCGTACATATCGATCATCGCATGGAATAGGCGACTTCAAGACCGTGCCCCCGACGGCTTGTAAACGAGATCGAGTTTCGGAGTAAGTTGCGGTTCCGGGCAGCAGATGAACAGTTAGGGCCATGACTGTCAGCGTCGTACCAATCGCTGGCGACAAGCCCGTTAGACTGCTGCGGAGCGACACATAGGTGGCGGAGAGGGTGGGATTCGAACCCACGGTGAGCTTGCACCCACGGCGGTTTTCAAGACCGCTGCCTTAAACCACTCGGCCACCTCTCCAGGTCCGAAGCTGCGCCCCACTAGGCGAGGGCGACAAGCTGTGCAAGGCGCGGGCTGAACGTGCATGGGCCGTTCACCTTGGCGCCGCTAGCCTTTAGCAAAATCTAACGGGAGGAATGATGAAAATCTGGGCCGGTATATTGTTGGCAGTAGCGGGATCGAGCGCCCAGACCGACCCGCTGGCACCCTTGCCGGAGGCAAAGCAGGCGTCGTTGCAAACCGCGAGCCAGTCCGTCGCCGCGCCGGCCGCGACCGGCTTCGATGGCTACAAGCTGCGCCTGTCCGCGCTTGCCCGCTCAGCGGGGGTTCGCGAAGCGACCATCCGGTCGGTCGTGCCCCATCTTTCCGTCAATCCGCGGGTCATCCGGCTCGACCGCGGCCAGCCTGGCCAGGTCAACAACCCCAACGCGACTCCGCCCTTCGCCCCTTATAAGCGAAGGCACGTCACAAGTGCGCTCATCAGCCGGGGCAAGAGCCACTTTAATTCCAACGCCCGCTGGCTGAACTGGATCGAGCAACGCTTCGGCGTCGAGCCCGGCGTCCTCATGGCGATCTATGGCCATGAAACCAGCTATGGCTCGGTCACCGGCAACTTCGACCTCGCCGAATCCCTGGCGACGCTCGCCTATGAGGGGCGACGGCGGGAGTTTTTCG
This sequence comes from uncultured Sphingomonas sp., assembly GCA_964594145.1. Classification (GTDB taxonomy): domain Bacteria; phylum Pseudomonadota; class Alphaproteobacteria; order Sphingomonadales; family Sphingomonadaceae; genus Sphingomicrobium. Next base: position 7,667 of record CAZQLI010000009.1, read on the forward strand.
AAGCCGAGTTCGTCGCTGCCATGCAGCTGCTCGACCGGGGGACACCCCGGAGCCGCCTCAAGGGGAGCTGGGCAGGGGCGACCGGCTATCCGCAGTTCATGCCGACCACCGTTCTGAGGCTTGCAACCGACGGGGACGGCGACGGGACTGCGAACATCTGGAGCAGCGAGGCGGACGGGCTTGCCTCGATCGCAGCCTACCTCCGGGACGCGGGCTGGAAGCCGAACGTCCACTGGGGGATCCCGGTCCGCGTTCCAGCGGCCCTTAACCGTGCAGCGATCGCGACGACAATGACGGCGCCCCGTTGCCCCCGAGTCTATGCCCGGCACAGCAAGTGGAAGACGGTGCGCGAGTGGCGGGCGCTGGGGGTATACCCCACCGGGCGCAGCCTTCCCGACAACGAGATGGCAACCTTGCTCGAGCCCGATGGCCCGAACGCGACCGCTTACCTTCTCACCACCAACTATCGCGCGATTCTCGACTACAACTGCTCGAATTTTTACGCGCTTTCCGTCGGCCTGCTTGCGGACGCGATCGCTGGCAGTTGACGACCTGCCGCGCTAGACAAGCGAATCTGCCTCAACGCCTGTCCTTTTACCGGAGCCTTTGTCCGACGATGATCCGAGCCACCATTGCAATCACCGCCACCGCCTTCCTTCTCGCCTCGGCCGCACCGGCGAAGGCGCCCCCGTTCGAGACCGCGGCGAGGGTCGCCTATCTCGTCGATCTCTCGTCAGGCGCTGTTCTCCTGTCCAAGAACCCCGACCAGCGCATCCCGCCGGCGTCCATGGCCAAGATGATGACGACCAACGTCGCGTTCGAGCTCATCAAGAAGGGTGACCTTGCGCTGGGCAAGATGTGCACGGTGCGCCCGGAGACCTGGCAGAAGTGGCACGGGCCCAAGGCCGGCTCGACCATGTTCCTCTCGCCCAACGAGCAGGTCAGCGTCGAAAACCTCCTCCATGGCATCGTCACCCTCTCGGGCAACGACGCCTCGGTCGTCCTCGCCGAGTGTATCGCTGGGACCGAGGAAGCCTTCGCCAACGTCATGAACGAAAATGCCAAGAAGCTCGGGCTGACGAACAGCAATTTCGGCAATTCGAACGGCTGGCCGGACGAGGGCCGCACCTATGTCACGGCGCGCGACCTGGCGACGCTGGCGAGGGCCGAGGTCGAGAACCACCCCGAGCTTTACAAGAAGTTCTACGGGCAGCGCGAATTCACCTGGGGCAAGACCCTCGGCTCGGGCCAGGCGATCACCCAGGCGAACCGCAACCCGCTGCTTGGCCGCGTGCCCGGCGCCGACGGGCTCAAGACCGGCCACACCGAGGAAGCCGGCTATGGCTTCACCGGCTCGGCCGAGCAGAACGGGCGGCGCCTCATCATGGTGGTTGCCGGCCTCGACAGCTACAACCAGCGGATCGAGGAATCGGTGAAGCTGATGCAGTGGGGCTTCAATGCCTGGCAGTCGAAGCCGCTCTACAAGGCCGGGACCAAGGTCGGCACGGCGGCGGTGCAGCTCGGCAGCGACAGCGAGGTCGAGCTGGTCGCTCCCAGGGACCTCGCGGTCACCATCCCGGCGGGCATCCTTTCCAAGGTCACCGCCACCAAGATCCGCTACCAGGGACCGGTAAAAGCACCGATCGCCAAGGGCCAGCACATCGCCGACCTCGTCGTGACCACGACCGAAGGCGAGCAGGTAACGCCGCTGGTGGCGGCGCAAGCGGTCGAAGAGGCCGGCTTCTTCACCCGCGCCTGGATCGGGCTCAAGCAACTGCTCGGGATGGCGTGAGCCGCGGCCGCTTCATCAGCCTCGAGGGCGGGGAAGGGGTCGGCAAGTCGACGCAGCTCGAGGGGCTGGCCGAGGCACTTCGCGGCCGGGGCCTCACCGTGCTGGTGACGAGGGAGCCGGGCGGAAGTCCCGGCGCCGAGGCGATTAGGAAGCTCCTCCTCGAAGGAGACGAGACGAGGTGGAGCCCGAGGGCCGAGGCGCTCCTCTTTGCCGCAGCACGCTCGGACCATGTCGAGAAGACGATCGAGCCGGCGCTCGAGCGCGGCGAATGGGTGCTTAGCGACCGGTTCGTCGACAGCTCGCTCGCCTACCAGGGACAGGCAGGAGGACTTGGAATCGAGGCGGTGAGGGAACTCCACCGGTTCGGAAGCCTCGACTTCCTTCCCGACCGCTCACTCGTCCTGATGCTGGGGGAATCGGAAGGAGCGCTCAGGGCAAGTGCCCGGGATGGGCACCTTGGAGACCGTATCGGCTCGAGGCCGCCAAGCTACCATGCTGCTGTGGAGGCAGGTTTCAGGGCAATCGCTGCCGCCGAACCCGACCGGGTCCAGCTGATCGACGCCAGCGGGACGCCGCAGACCGTTACTGCAAGGCTGCTCTACGCGCTCGGGGACCTGCTTCCATGATCATTGGCCAGGACAGGGCAGTCGAAGCCTTTTCTGCCGGGTGGCGGTCGCGCCGGCTTCACCACGGCTGGCTTCTCGCCGGGCCGCGCGGTGTCGGAAAGGCAAGCTTCGCGATCGCCGCGGCAACCAGGGTCCTCGCCGATGCCGCCGGGCCGGCCACGAGCCTCCCGGGCCTCGCGACCCCGGACGACCACCCGGTCGCACGGCTGCTTGCCGCGGGCAGCCACCCGGATTTCCGGTTGCTCGAGCGGCTCGAACGCCAGGCCGGCGGCCTTGCCCGCAACATCAGCGTCGACCAGGTCCGCTCGCTCGGCGACCTCCTCGCCGTGACGCCCTCGATGAGCCCGTGGCGGGCGATCGTCATCGACTCGGCCGATGATCTCGAGGCCTCGGCGGCGAACGCCCTTCTCAAGATGCTTGAAGAGCCGCCGGCCAACACCCTGTTCTTCCTCGTCAGCCATGCACCCGGCCGGCTGCTCCCGACGATCCGCTCGCGCTGCCGCAGGCTGGACTTCGCCAGGCTGCCTCCTGACGCCATGACGTCACTCCTAACTGCTTCAGTTCCCGAGGCAAATCCGGAAACGATCGAGCATCTCGTCGACCGCGCCGACGGCTCGATGGGCCGCGCGCTCGCGGTTGCAAGGCTCGAGCTCGGCCAGCTCGAGGAAGAAGCCCGCGCGATCCTGCGGCAGGGGGACCCGGACAACAGCCGGCGTTCGAAGCTGGCCTCGTCGCTTGGCACCAAGGCGGCAGCAGAGCGCTATGCCGCTTTCCTCGAGATGGTCCCTGGCCTCATCGCAAGGGAAGCGCAGCAGCTGGAGGGAGAGGCGAGGGGAAGGGCCCTCGATGCCTATGAGAAGGCGAGGGAGACGGCCGCCATCGCGCCCCGGCTTTCGCTCGATCCCGGTGCGACCATATTCCAGCTTGGTACCATCCTCGCGTCAGTCGCCGCCTGAAATTTCCACCGGTGTTGCTCCCAAAAGGCCATCCCGTTAGGGGCTGGCCAATGTCCGAGCCATTCTACATCACCACTGCGATCAGCTATCCCAACGGCAAGCCCCACATCGGGCATGCCTATGAAGCGATTGCAGCCGATGCCATGGCGCGCTTCAGGCGCTCCCAGGGGCGCGACGTGAGGCTCGTCACCGGGACCGACGAGCATGGCCTGAAAATGGTCCAGACGGCGCGCGCCGCAGGCCGCGATACGCTCGAATTTGCCGACGAAATGTCGGGATATTTCCGCAAGATGTGCGACGGGCTTAATATTTCCTATGATGCCTTTGTTCGCACCACCGAGCCTCGCCACTACGAGGCCAGCCAGAAGATCTGGAAGGCGATGGAAGCCAAGGGCGATCTTTACCTCGATCGCTTCGAGGGCTGGTACTCGGTCCGCGACGAGGCTTTCTACGACGAGAGCGAGCTCAGCACCAACGAGAGCGGCGAGAAATTGTCGCCCCAGGGCACGCCGGTCGAGTGGACGGTCGAGGAAACCTGGTTTTTCCGGCTTTCCCGTTACCAGGACCGGCTGCTCCAGCTTTACCGCGACAATCCCGGGTTCATCAGGCCCGAGAGCCGCCGCAACGAGGTGGTCCGCTTCGTCGAGGGCGGCCTCAAGGACCTCAGCGTCTCGCGAACCAGCTTCGACTGGGGCGTCCCGGTGCCGGGTTCGCCGGGCCACGTCATGTATGTCTGGGTCGACGCGCTCACCACCTACATGACCGGCGTCGGCTTTAGCGACGACCAGGAGAGCTTTGACCGCTTCTGGCCGGCCAATGTCCACCTCATTGGCAAGGACATCGTCCGGTTCCACGCGGTCTATTGGCCGGCCTTCCTCATGTCGGCGGGATTGAGCCTTCCCGAACAGGTCTTCGGCCATGGCTTTCTGCTCGCCAGGGGCGAGAAAATGTCCAAGTCGCTTGGCAATGTCGTCGACCCGATGGACCTCGCGGCACGCTACGGGGTGGATGCGCTTCGCTATTTCCTGCTCCGCGAGGTGAGCTTCGGCCAGGACGGGAGCTATAGCAGCGAGGCGATCGTCAACCGGGTGAACAGCGAGCTTGCCAACAGCTTCGGCAACCTTGCCCAGCGCAGTCTCTCGATGGTTTTCAAGAACCTCGGCGGCATTCTTCCCGCCGCCGGACAGGCGATCGACGACGAGGCGTTGCTGGAAGAGGTCCGCCAGGCCTGTGCAACGCTCGAAAGCGAGTTCGACCGCTTTGCCTTCTCGGCCGGCCTCGAGGCCTGGATGAACGCGGTGTTCGCCTGCAATGCCTATGTTGACACCATGGCGCCGTGGGCACTCAAGAAGACCGACCCCGAGCGGATGGCCGAGGTCCTCGGTACGCTGGTCGTCGCGGTGAGGATGCTTGCCGTAGCCGTCCTGCCGGTCATCCCGGCGTCGGCCGAGAGGCTGATCGCTCTCATCGACAGCGGCAGCGAAGGAGCGCCGATCGAGCAGCCGACCCCGGTTTTCCCGCGGCTGGACCTTCCTGAGGACGGAGAGGAGGCTGCATGAGGCTGATCGATAGCCATTGCCACCTCAATTACGAGGGGCTGGCGGAGCGGCAGGGGGAAGTTCTTGCCAATGCGCGAGCGCGCGGGGTCTCGGGTTTCCTCAACATCTCGACCCGGCAGCGCGAGTGGGACGAGGTCGTCGCAGTCGCCGAGAGGAACGACGATGTCTGGGCGACCATCGGCGTCCATCCCCACGAGGCGGACGCCCATCCCGATCTTGGCGCCGCGGCGCTGATCGAGGCGGCGGGCCATCCAAGGGTCATCGCCATCGGCGAATGCGGCCTCGACTATTATTACGACAAGTCCGACCGGGGAGCGCAGCGCGAACGGTTCCAGGCGCATATCGAGGCGGCCAGGGCTACCGGGCTTCCGCTGGTCGTCCATACCCGCGACGCGGAAAGCGATACCGCCGAGATCCTCGCCCGCGAGGTGGGGAAGGGGGGCGTCAAGGGCGTGCTGCATTGCTTTACCGGCAGCGCGGAGCTTGCCCAAAAAGCGCTCGAGCTTGGCTTCTACATCTCGATTTCGGGCATCGTCACGTTCAAGAATGCCGCCGATCTCCAGGCCACCGCCAGGACGATCCCGCTCGACAGGCTGTTGGTAGAGACGGATTCCCCGTTCCTTGCGCCAGTGCCCAACCGCGGCAAGACCTGCGAGCCGGCGTTCGTTGCCGACACCGCCGCCTTTGTCGCGGAGCTTCGCGGCGAACCGCTGGAGGAACTGGGCGAGGCGACAAGCGGCAACTTCTTCAGCCTCTTCAGCAAGGCTGCATGAAGGTCCGCATCCTCGGTTGCGGCACGTCAACCGGGGTGCCGCGGATCGGCAACGACTGGGGCGACTGCGATCCCGACGAACCGCGCAACCGGCGCACGAGGTCATCGATCCTGCTCGAAAGCTCGGGCGAGCGGCTTCTCGTCGACTGCGGGCCCGACCTTCGCGAGCAGCTGCTTGCCGCCGACGTCGTCGACATTAGCCGGGTCATCGTCACCCATGACCATGCCGACCATTGTCACGGGATCGACGACCTGAGGCAGGTAGCCCAGCATCTCGGGCGGCGGGTCCCGGTCCACGCCCGGGCGGAGACATTACGACGGCTTCACAGCCGCTTCACCTATGCCTTTGAGGGCATTGCCATTTACCCGGCAGTTCTCGAGCAGGTCGAGCTGGGTGACGAGCTTCGGGTCGGAAAGGCCGTGCTTCGGTTCGTCGACCAGCCGCACGGCGGCATTAGCTCGCTCGGCATCCGCGCCGACGAGGAGGGGCGTTCATTTGGCTATGCCATTGATTTTCATGAACTAACTCC
>CAZQLI010000009.1:14001-24155 GCA_964594145.1 uncultured Sphingomonas sp.
CCGACGAGGAGGGGCGTTCATTTGGCTATGCCATTGATTTTCATGAACTAACTCCGCGAGGCGCCGCATCCGACCCATGCGCATCTCGATGCAGTGCTTGGCTGGGCGAGGGAGCTGAAGATCGGGCAGCTGCTGCTGACGCATCTCGACAAGAGCATGGATTATGCCACTCTTGTCCAGAAGCTGCCCGACTGGGCTGCACCCGCCTTTGACGGACAGGAGCTGATACTCGAATGACCGGCGACCAGGGGCTGAACCTCCTCTACATGGTGCTGCTCGTCGTGCTCGTCGGCAGCGCGCTGGTCAGCCGTCGCCTGCCAATGGGCCAGACGATGAAGATGGCAGCGGCCTGGGTCGGGATTTTTGCACTCGCCTTCATCGCCTTCTCGTTCCGGAGCGAGTTCAGCGCGATTGGGTCGCGGCTCAAGGCCGAGGCGATCGGAACGCCGATCGACACGGGCGCGGAGCTGCGCATCCCGATGGCGGAAGACGGCCATTTCTGGGTGGAAGCGACGATCAACGGCCGGACCGAGCCATTCCTCGTCGACAGCGGGGCCTCGTTCACGACCATCTCGCGCGAGACGGCGGACAAGGCGGGGATCGAGACCGGGCTTCGCGTGGCGATGGTCGAGACGGCCAATGGCACGGTCCAGATGCACAGGGCGACTGCCGAGAACTTCGCGGTCGGGTCGATCGAGCGCAGGGACTTTTCGATCCAGGTCAATGACCATGGGGAAGGGAACGTCCTCGGGATGAACTTCCTCTCCTCGCTGCAAGGCTGGCGGGTCGAGGGCAATTACCTGGTGATGCGGTCATGACCAACGACTGGATGCTGGGGTCGCTCTACCTGCTGATGGCGATCATGCTGATCGCCGGGACGCTGATCTCGCGCCGGGGGAAGTTCGCAAGAAACCTCACCATGGCCTTGGCATGGATAGCAATTTTCGGGGCCGGCTTCGTCCTGTTCACATTCCGGGACGACCTTGGCTATGTCGCGCAGCGCCTGAAATCGGAAGCAACCGGGGCACCGGTGGTCGAAGGCCACCAGGTCCGCATCCCGATGGCGATCGACGGCCACTTCTGGGTCGAGGGCCAGCTCAATGGCCGTTCGATCAAGTTCCTGGTCGACAGCGGCGCGACGATGACGACGATTGGCCGCGACACTGCTGACGCGGCGGGCGTCGCCATCAACGACAAGCGCAAGCAGATCGTCCGGACCGGGAACGGCATGCTCCGGGTTGCTACCGGCAATGCCCGGAACCTCTCGATCGGGCCAATCGAACGCAGCGACGTCGGCCTTCACATCGCCGAGCACGAGGACCTCAACGTCCTTGGCATGAATTACCTGTCCACGCTCGAACGCTGGGGAGTCGAGGGCCGCTGGCTGATCCTGGAAAGCTAGGATATCCGGTCTATTGCCGGGGCTTCACTCAGCCGAACGACCTTTTCTCGAACACGGTGACGATCTCGCGGCCGTCCCAGGCATAGCTAAGATGCCGTTCCTGGCGGGCGTTGGCCACCAGGCGAGGGCGGAATAGCGCGACACATTCTCCCTTGGGGTCACGGACGCTCCCATAGACGAGCCCGTCGGAACCCTCGTTTCGAAGCCTGAGGCCCAGTTCCTGGCAGGCGGCATAGCTGAGCGGGTCATAAAGGGCTGGTTGCTCGTCCTTCAGACCGCGAATGTCATGCAGCATGGCATCGAGGTCGACGGCATAGACGCGCATGTCGAGGTCCTGCGCAGGCTCTCTGGTTCGAGCCATGAACAGGGCGCGGTGATAGCTCGTCTCGGCAACCGCGGTCTCGATGGTGTTCGCGGCGTAGAAAACCCCGAAACTGCCATCGGAAAAGCGGCTTCCATCGGGATTTAGATGGGTGAAGGCAGCCATGATGACCGACGCGCCGGGGCCAGCCACCCGGTCTTCCGGCGGAACCAGCGAGAGCTGTCCAACTTCCTCGCGAAGACGGTCGTTGGTGAGCGCCTCGATCGCGTAGACGGCCTCGAGATCAGCAGGGTCGGCGACTTCCTCGAACAGGGAAATCGGCGGAAAGCGACTTGGAACGATCCGGTAGCAGGGACGCCATTCAACTCGTGACCTGGGTATTTCGTCCATCAGCCGCGCTGTGCGTCCACATATTGCCGAACGACATAGAGGTCAGCGACATTGCCTGACGTCATGCGTTCGATTGCCGGGCGGCCGGCAAACAAGGGCGCGTCATTGGGCTTACGCACCCATTCGTCTGCCGTGCGGGGCAGCAGGATCTTCAAGCCCTTGTAGATGCCCATCACGTAGGAAATCCGCTCGAGCGCGTCCCTGGAGATCGCCGACACGGTGCCGCGCTTCCAGGTCTGGAGCGTGGAGCGGCTGTCCAGCCCGAGCAGCTTCATCTGCTCGGATTCCCTGAGACCCCAGGCGTCGGCGATCCGAAAGAATGTCCGGAGCGCGGGGCCGGTCAGGTCCTTGCGACTATAGGCCCTGGACGGCGATGGCTTGCGCCTCGGGAGATCGACAGCTGCTGTCACCAGTTTCTCCTTTGCGACGCACATATGTACGAAAACCGGTCAATTTTCAAGATGTCGATCATTTATTGAACATCGTGACGATGTGCTCGACCTGGCCACATTGAGAAGGCTGGAAAGCGGAAGGGCCCCCTGAAGAGCGTCACATCCGATCTTCCATTTAACATAATATATATTATCCGACTTATCTCAGAATGGGAGGAATGCCGGTCCCCAGCCAAGTTGAGCCCCTCGATCGCCTGGAAAAGGAAAAAGGCTAAGGATTCTGGATCAGGCGTACCAACGAGCCATCAGGATCGACCAGATAGGCGATCGTCAGGCCGCTGGCCTCTTTTGCCGGCGGATTCAGCCTCGGCATTCCACCCGATCGCTCGGGAATGCCAGCACGACGGGCAAGGTCATAAAATGACGCCATGTCGTCCAGGCGAAGGCAGCAACCCGAATAATTCTGGAGCGGATCAAGCTCGGCATAGGGAAAGAACTCCAGGACCACCGTGCCGCGCTTCAGGATCATCCAACCGCGATCGCGCCAGCTCTCGGCAAATCCCAGCTGCTGGTAGAAGCGTGACGTCACCTCGAAATTGCGTGACGGGAGATTGGGCGTGGCATGATCCATCCGCCAACAGTAAGCCAGGACCCAGGTGCTTACCAAGACAGCCGTCCAGGCTGGTGGAGACAGGATCAAAATGGGCCTCGATCGCCTCGATAATATCATGAAGCGGCTTCGTGACCGCGAAACCGGCTGCGAATGGGACAGTGTCCAGACTTTCGAGACCATTGCTCCCTATACGATCGAGGAAGCCTATGAGGTCGCCGACGCGATCGCCCGCGGAGACATGGACGCGCTTGCGGACGAGCTGGGCGATCTCCAGCTCCAGGTCGTCTTCCATGCCCGGATGGCCGAGGAAGGCGGCCATTTCACGCTCCAGGACGTCTTAAGCCGGATCTCGGACAAGCTGGAACGACGCCACCCGCATATTTTCGGGGACGCCGAGGAAGGCGGGCATCATCTCTGGGAGGTCATCAAGGCCGAGGAACGCGCAAAGCTGGACGACAAGAGCGCCCTCGCCGGCGTTGCACTCGCCCTCCCCGCGCTGGAACGCGCCGCCAAGCTCCAGAAGCGTGCGGCGCGCACCGGGTTCGACTGGCCGGATATCGAGGGGCCCAGGGCCAAGATCCTCGAGGAGCTGGACGAGGTGGAACAGGCGCCCCCCGAAGAGCTCGAAGAAGAGATCGGCGACCTACTCTTTGCAGTGGTGAACCTCGCACGGTTTCTCAAGATCGAGCCCGAAGAGGCTCTGAGAAAAGCCAACCGGAAATTCGAGCGCCGCTTCCGCGAAATCGAGAAGGCTCCAGGCTTCGCCGGGATGACGCTCGATGAAAAGGAAAAGCTTTGGGTCGCCGTCAAGGAAGCGGCCAGCCAGGACTAGAGTCGCTCGAACCGGGCCCAGTTCTCGGGGCTTAGCTTCACCGCGAGGTGCAGCTGATCTCCTTCCGCATGCTGTTCGAGCACTTCCCCGCGGGCATGGAGCCAGGCGATGCGGGGACCGTCGGCCGCGTTCACCCGCACATGGTGGGTCTGAGAGCCCTCGTGGAGAATGCCCGCGACCGTCTGCCGAAGCTCGTCCAAGCCTTCGCCCGTCAATGCCGAGATGGCGATGACATTTTCACGCCGGGCCGCTTCTCCGAGCAGTTCGCGGCGCTGGTCGTCCTCGACCAGGTCGAGCTTGTTCCACACCTCGAGCCGCGGCGGCGAATCCTCCTCGGACAGGCCAAGCGACGAGAGCACCGTTTCGACGTCGGCGGCCTGTGCATCCGTGTCCGGGTGAGAAATGTCGCGGACGTGAAGGATGAGGTCGGCTGCGGCCACTTCCTCGAGGGTGGCGCGGAAGGCCGCCACCAGCTCGGTTGGAAGGTTCGAGACGAACCCGACGGTGTCCGACAGGATCGCGCGGTCAAAGCCGGGGATCTTGACGTTGCGCATGGTCGGATCGAGCGTTGCGAACAGCAAGTCCTCGGCCATGACGTCAGACTGGGTCATCCGGTTGAACAGAGTGGATTTTCCGGCATTCGTGTAACCGACCAGCGCGATCACCGGCCACGGCGCGCGCTGGCGCCTTCCCCGGTGCAGCCCGCGGGTCCGGCGAACCTGGTCCAGTTCACGCCGGATGCGCGCCATCCGGTCACGGATCAGCCGGCGGTCGGCCTCGATCTGGGTTTCGCCAGGGCCGCCGAGGAAGCCGAAGCCGCCGCGCTGGCGTTCAAGGTGGGTCCAGCTGCGGACCAGTCGCCCGGCCTGGTAATCGAGATGCGCAAGCTCGACCTGCAGCCGACCTTCCGCGGTTGCCGCCCTCTCCCCGAATATCTCGAGGATGAGCCCGGTCCGGTCGATCACCTTGCACCCGGTTTCTTCTTCCAGCGTCTTCTGCTGCACCGGCGTCAGCGCTGCATCGACCACCAGGAGGCTGGTTTCGTGCTCCTCGGCCAAGGCGCCGATCTCCTCGACCTGGCCCTTTCCAAAGAGGCTGGCGGGGCGCAGCTGGCGAAGGCGGAAGATCCTGCTTCCAACCACCTCGATGCCGATGGCCTGGGCAAGGCCGATGGCCTCGTCGCGGCGGGCTTCCACGGAACGGAGGGCCCCTTCCCCGACCCGATCCGGCACGATGACCAGTGCCCGCTCGCCGCGGCTGACCCCACCTTCTTCGGTGCGATTAAAAACGCTCAGGCTTCGTCCTCCGGTGATTGCTCCCCGGCAAGGTTGAGGGGATGCCCCGGCTGCATCGTCGAAACCGCGTGCTTGTAGACCAGCTGGACCTGCCCTCCGCGTTCAAGAAGCATGGAAAACTGGTCGAAACCGGCCACTGCGCCCTGCAGCATGACGCCGTTGACGAGGAATATCGTCATCGGCTCATGGTCCCGCGAGGCGGCCTGGAGGAACAGGTCCTGGAGCATTGGCTTTCGGCCGTTGCCCCCCTCCTCCGTCTGCTCGGGCAGGTCGGGCGGGACCTGGGTCGGCATGATGGTCGAGATCGAGTGCTTGTAGACGAGCTGCGCATTGCCGTCCCGGCGAAGCAGGAGGGAGAAGGGATCGAACCATGTGACGATCCCCTGCAGCTTGACGCCCTTGACGAGGAATATCGTCACGGGGATCTTTGCCTTGCGTATCCCGTTTAAGAATTTATCCTGTAAGCTCAGAGTCTTGTCGACCATTTTTATTATTATTCCTCATCGCGCTTGTCGCCCAGGCCGAGGGCCTTGAGCTTGCGGTGCAATGCCGAGCGCTCCATTCCGATGAACGAGGCGGTCCGGGAGATATTGCCGGAAAAGCGGCGGATCTGGATCTTGAGATATTCGCGCTCGAAGCTCTCGCGGGCCTCGCGGAGCGGTGAGCCCATCACGGCGAGGGACGGCCCGCCAAGGCCAACCGAGCCCTGGGCGTCCAGCACCTCCGAGGGCAGGAGGTCGACCTCGATGCACCCCACCCTGTCGCCGGGCGTCATGATGAGGGTGCGCTCGATGATGTTGCGGAGCTGCCGGACGTTCCCGGGCCAGTCGTGCGCCTGGAGCGCCGCCATCGCTTCCTTGGACAGCTCGGGCGTCTGGATGCGCCGCTCGGCCGCGAAGCGGGCGAGGAAATGGTCGACAAGCTCGGGGATGTCTTCGCGCCGTTCCCTCAGCGATGGAATGCGGACCGGGACGACGTTCAGCCGGTAGAAGAGGTCTTCGCGGAACCGGCCCGCTGCGATCTCCTCCTGGAGGTTGCGCGACGTTGCCGAAAGCACCCTGACGTCGACCTTCACCGGGCGCTGGCCGCCGACCCTTGTGTAGCTCTGGTCGGTGAGGACCCTCAGGATCTTGGCCTGGGTCGTGCCCGGCATGTCGGCGATTTCGTCGAGGAACAGGGTCCCGCCGTGCGACTGCTCGAGGAGGCCAGGACGGGCGACGCCGTTAAGCTCGCTTCCGAACAGTTCCTCCTCGACCCGCTCGGGGCTCATCATCGCCGCCGAGACAACGATGAACGGTGCGCCGGCGCGCGGGCTCCAGTTATGGATCATCCTCGCGGCGATTTCCTTGCCGACGCCCGCTGGGCCGGTGATCAGGACCCGGCTCCCGGTGGGTGCGACCCGCTTCAGCGTTGCCCTCACCGTGTTGATCGCGACCGATGTTCCATCGAGCTGGTCGTCTGGCCCGAGCTGCTGGCGAAGCTGGACATTCTCGCGCCGCAGCCGGTCGGTCTCGGTCGCCCTTCCAACGAGGTGGAGGAGCCGGTCGGCCTTGAACGGTTTTTCGATGAAGTCGACCGCGCCCTCGCGGATCGCCGCGACGGCCGTGTCGAGGTTTCCGTGGCCCGAGATCATCAGGACCGGGAGGGTAGGATCGCGCTGCTTGATCTGCTCGAGCAGCTGCAGCCCGTCGAGTTTCGAGCCCTGGAGCCAGACGTCGAGAAGAACGAGGCTTGGCCGGCGGTCGTCGATGGCTTCCAGTGCGCTGGTGCTGTCCGCGGCCGAACGCACCGCATAGCCTTCGTCTTCAAGGACTCCGGCAACAAGCTCGCGGATGTCGGCCTCGTCATCGACCACCAGCACTTCAAGCGCCATTAGTGCGAATCCTCCTCGTCATACTCGTCATCATCACCCCTTCGAGACGCTGGCTCATGCGGCTCTTCCGTTGCCATCGTAGCAAGCCGGTCGGCATCAAACGCAATTCGGACGTGCGTTCCTCCGCCCTTCCTGTCGAGAAAGGCGATCTCGCCGAGATGTTCCTCGACAATCTTCTTAACGATTGCCAGTCCGAGCCCGGTCCCCCTCACACGGGTCGTCATGTAAGGCTCCGTCAGCCGCTCGCGTTCCTGCGGCAGGCCGATGCCCGTGTCGGTAAGATCGATGACCAGCTGCTCGTTTTCGCGGCGGATGCAAAGATCGATCCGGTCTCCGTCCTCGCTGTCGTCGCCCCGGTTCCTGCGCGCCTCGATCGCCTCCACGGCGTTCTTGACGACGTTGGTCAGCGCCTGGCCAAGCTGGCGGCGATCGCAGACGAGCCGGATATCGCCGCTCGGCGGGTCGATGCTGAAGTTGATCCCGGGATGGGCGACCTCGTGGAGGAAGAGCGCCGCGCGGGCGATGTCATGCACATTCTCCTCGCGGAAAATCGGCTTTGGCATTCGCGCGAAGTTCGAGAACTCGTCGACCATCCGCCTTAAGTCGCCGACCTGGCGGACGATCGTGTCGGTCAGCCTCGCGAACGTCTCGGGATCCGAGCCGACCTCCCCGCCATAGCGGCGCTGCAGCCGCTCGGCCGCGAGCTGGATCGGGGTCAGAGGGTTCTTGATCTCGTGGGCGATGCGCCGGGCGATATCGGACCAGGCAGCCCGCCGCTGGTCCGAAAGCTGCTCGGTGATGTCGTCGAAGGTGATGACGAAGCCATCGGCATAGGGCATCCGCTTCACCGCAAGCGTCCGCTGTTCATCCGCCGAATGGACCAGCACGTTTGCCTCGCGCGCCTGGCCGGCCATGAATTCCGCGATCTCGGGGGATATTTCCACCAGCTGGCGACCCTCGATCCCCTCCTCTCCGGGCTGCAGGATCGACTCCGCGGTCCGGTTGGTGAGAAGTATCTCGCCTTCGCCGTTCAACGCCACAACGCCCGCGGTGACGCTGGAAAGTACCGCTTCCATGAACGCACGCCTCGTGTCGAGCTGCTCATTGGCCGCCATCAGTGCGCCGGTCTGTTCCTGGAGGCGCCCGGTCATGCGGTTGAAGGCCGTGCCGAGCGTTGCAATCTCGTCCTCGGCCCGGCCCATGACCGGCACCCGCGCGGTGAGGTCGCCTTCCTCGATCCGTCCCGCAGCGTCGACCAGCTCCTCGACCGGCCGAAGCAGGCGGTCGGCAAGCTTGAGTGCGGTGACGATGGCGAGGCCGACAATGACCAGTGCGCCGGCAAGCATCGCCGCGTTGAACTGGAGCTGTGTCGCCCGGCTGCGCTCGAGAAGCTCGCGATAATCGGTAAGGACCCCGTTTGCCCTCGAAATCTGCTCGCGAAAATCGTCGCTGGCCTGGCGCGCGACGAACAGGAAGCTGCTGTCGCGGTTGGGGAGCGGCGTCAGCACCGCGATCCGGCCCGAGGTCAGCACCTCGGCGGCATTGGTCTCCCCGCGCAGCTGGGCGAGCGCCTGTGCCACGCGCGAAGGGTCGATCAGGCCATCATAATAGTTGACCCCGCGCTCGACGATCACCTGGCCATTGGACCCGACCCTGATGACCGCGGCCTCGTTGAGGCTACGCTGGTAGGTCTGGTAGGCGAGATATTCCTCGAACTCGGGGCTTTCGACGCTGCTTCCTGCGAGGAAACGGGTGAGGTCGCCGGCCATCGTCACCGCCTCGGCGCCGACCCGGTTCACCTCGCTGGTATAGGTCGACTGGGCAAGCTCGACGGTATTCTCGAGCATCCCCCGAGCCCGGTCGGAGAACCAGAACTCGAGGCCCGACTGCAAGAGCAGCGACGCGAAAATGGCGACGATCACCGTCGGCACCGCCGCGATCACCGAGAATAGCGCGACGAGGCGGGTATGGAGCTGGCCGGTGCCAATCGCCCTCGCCGCCGCCCGGGCCATGGCGATCCGGCGCGACAAGAGGACCATGAGGGCGATTGCCGGGATGAGGTTGGCAACGAGGAGCAGCGCGATCTGCGGCGGCGAGAGCGTCGATCCCGGCGCTGCCTCGCGGGTCAGCATGAAGTAGCTCAGCGCCAGCATCGCCACCAGCAGCAGCGAGCTGGCAACGGTCGCCCAGTCGTAGATCCGCCCGCTCTCCTTTTCGCGGGCGAGCCAGCGCATCTTGGGCGACTTCAACAGGTTGGATTCGGCAGCCGGCATCTCCATGCAGGAATAGGCCTAGCATGGTCCCGTTGCATAAAAAACACAGTTTGTTGGGGTAAGGCTTCAGGCAGCCGAACGGGCGAGCCAGGGCGAGTAGAACTCCCGCAGCATGTCGGTGACGACCCGGGGGTCATCGACGCTGTTCACCCTGTTCCGGAACTCTGCCGAGCCAGGGAGGCCCTTGGTGTACCAGCCGATATGCTTGCGGGCGAGGTTTACCCCCGTCTGCACCCCGTAAAGTGACTGCATGGCGTCATATTGCTCGAGGATCGTCGCCAGCTGGTCGTCGATCGAGGGATCGGGCCTGGCGCCGCCGCCGACGAGATCGCTCATCACCTGCCCGAGGAGCCAGGGCTTCCCATAGGCGCCCCGGCCAACCATCACCCCGTCCGCGCCCGACTGCTCGAGCGCAGTCCTCGCATCGGCAGTGCTGCAGATATCGCCATTGACGATCACCGGGAGCATCGTCGCCTGCTTCACCTTGCGGACGAACGCCCAGTCGGCAGTGCCCTTGTAGAGCTGGTTACGGGTGCGGCCATGGACGGTGATCATCCGGACGCCGAGGTCCTCGGCGATCCGCGCCAGTTCCGGGGCGTTCAAGCTGTCGTGACACCAGCCCATCCGCATCTTGAGCGTCACCGGGACCTTCACCGCCTTCACCGTTGAATCGATGATGGCAGCGGCCAGCGGGAGGTCACGCATCAGCGCCGAGCCGGCGTCGCCGTTGACCACCTTCTTGACCGGGCAACCCATGTTGAT
>CAZQLI010000010.1:0-22272 GCA_964594145.1 uncultured Sphingomonas sp.
GGATGAGCGCTTCCCCCGGGCTCCTGGAAAGCTGCTCCCGGGCGCGCCGTACGGCGTTCTCGATGTCCAGTGCCAGCACGGAGGCGGTGATCGCGCGCGACCTTGGTGACCCGGCCTCGATCGACAAAGTGTGGATCCGCTCCGCCGCCTTCGCCATCAATTTGCGGTCCTCGGCATAGCCGGCGAGGTCGACCAGTTCTTCCCATGTATCGACGTCGCGCGGGCGCTGCTCGAGATAAAGGAGCATCAGCCGAAGCGCCTCCCTGAACCTTAAGTCCATCAGCGCCCTGGCAGAGCGATATTTGAAATTCTCGGGCCTTCCCTGGCTCGAGGCGATCGCTGCATCCACACGCTTCAGATATTCGCGTAGCCGCAATTCATCGCTACCGCGCCTTTCGGTGGCTGACGAGCCCACCCTGGTGGCATTGCCGAACCATCCCTGTGCCGCCTCCCACTGCGCGGCGGCGAAGGCAGGGTCGATGGCGCGAGCCCGTTCATAGGCCTCCGAGGCCCGGCGGACATCCTCGTCGGCGCCGGTGATCAGGCCCCGCTGTTCGAAGGCGAGCCCCCTGAGATATTCTTCATATGCTTCGACCGAGCGCGTGCCGAGGCGCACCATCTCTTCGAGCCGCCGCGGGCTCATGACGGTGTTGAGCGCCCTGGCGATGGCGATGGCGATGTCTTCCTGGATGGACACGACGTCCTGTGCCGGCCTGTCGTAATTCTGTGACCAGAGATGGAAGCCATCCGAAGCGCGGATCAGCTGGGCGGTCACTCGAACGCGGTCCCTGTCGCGTCGAACCGAACCTTCGAGAATATGCGCGACGTTGAGCCTGCGGCCGATTTCCCTGACGTCTCCAGGCTTGATCGACATGGTCGAGGTCCGGGCCGCGACATGGAGATCGGGCGTGCGGGCCAGGCTGTTCAATATTTCCTCGGTGAGCCCGGCAGCGAACCACTGCTGGTCCTGGTCCGACGACAAGTCTTCGAACGGAAGCACCGCGATCGACTTGGGATGCGCCGCAGTGGCCGGAGCAGCCTCGCCAGCCGTAGCCCCGTTCCGGAGCATGACGATCGCACCGGCGCCAAGCACGAGCACCAGGACCGCGGCCAGCCAGGCCCAGCGCGGAATGGCCTTGCCCATGGACTTCTGGGATCGAGGCTCAGTCCCGGGAGCAGCGCCGGTCGGCGGCTCGTTGCTGGCGACAACGTCGCTCAGGAACCTGTAGCCCCGGCCATAGACAGTCTGGATCAGGCTTGGGTCGCGGGCATTGTCGCCGACCGCCTGGCGGATTTCCTTCACCGCTGTCGTCAGCACCGATTCCGATACTGCGAGTCCGGGCCAGACCCGGTCGAACAGCTCGTCCTTGGTAACGAGGGTCCGCGGCCGCTCCATCAGGGTCCGGAGCAGCTCGAACGCCTTGCCACCAAGCCGGACCTGCCGGTCCCCTCGCCATAGCCGCTCGTCGCGGCGATCGAGCCAGAGCGAACCCGCAATCAGGTATCGTTGCTGTTCCATGCGTCGTCAGCAATCCGGCAAGATCGGCCCTCGGATGCGCCGCTTTCGAAGCATCCTCAGAATTGCCTCAGATTAAGCGATTTCAATTCACGGCACTAGCGGCTCATCTAACCTCCTGAATTGCGGGCATTTCATTCCTCATAATTCCGGCAGGGCATCGGAAATCATGGCTCAGAACTTTCCATGAGCTCCGCAGGACTTGCGAACCGCTCTCCATGCACAAGCCCGGCCACCTGATCCGGGCCAGCCCTGCGATCGGGGCGCGCGGCAAGCGCGATCAAGCAAGGAGTGAACATGTTTCAGGCTTTTAATTTCAAGGACGTCCTCGAGGCATCCGTGCGGGGCGCCTGGCAGATTGAAGACGTGCTGCCACGTGACGCACGGCTCGATTTCAGCCGGCAGCTTCTGCCCGAGAAACTGGCACGGACCGAAGCAGCGCCCGGGCTCGATGCCGGGCAGCGGCTCAAGCTGAACCAGATCCGGGGGCACGAGTATCTGACCCTCTTCGGAGTGGTGGAGGAGTTCATCCTTCCCTTCGTTCTCGATCACGCAAGGCCGCAGCTGGGGGGCAATGACGAGCGCATTCGTGCGCTGCTCAACTTTGCCAGCGAAGAGGCAAAGCACATTCACCTGTTCAAGCTGTTCCACCAGCGCTTCACCGATGCGTTCGGCACGCAGTGCGAGGTGATCGGCCCGCCAGAGGCGGTTGCTGCCGAGATTCTCCGCCACGACCCGCTCGCGGTCGCACTGCTGATCCTCCAGATCGAATGGATGACGCAGCGCCACTATGTCGAGAGCATCCGCGACGACGGCGAACTCGACCCGCTGTTCAAGAGCCTGCTGAAGCATCACTGGATCGAGGAGGCGCAGCACGCGAAGCTCGACACGCTGGTAGTCGCGGCGCTGGTCGAGGGCCGCGACGAGGCCGGGATCCAGAAGGCAATCGATGAATATCTCGAGATCGGCATGTTCCTCGACAAGGGTTTCAGGACCCAGGCCGAGCTCAACATCGATGCGCTCGAGAGAGCTACCGGGAAGAAGATCGGCGACGAGGACCGACTGCCGCTGATCGAGCAGCAGCACCAGGCGCTTCGCTGGACCTACATCGGCACCGGCATGACCCATCCCAAGTTCGTCGCGACCCTTGAAGCGATTTCGCCTGCAGCCCGCGACCGCATCGCCGAGGTCGCACCGCTTTTCAGCTGAACCCCATTATTTTTCTCCGAAAAGGAAAACCGACAATGCTTGATATCACCACCAGCCGGGTCAACGGCATCGACCTCAAGGCGCTCGACGAGACTGTCGAGGCAATCAACCAGGATGCCGGAAAGGCCAATGTGCAGTTCCGGGTCCGGACCGAGTGGGCTGGACAGACCAGGTCCACCTCCACGGTCGAGGGCTACCGCATCGGCGGCCAGGAGGTCGCCCGGCGCTTCGCCATCGCCGCGGACGAGCCGCACGAGTTGCTCGGCACCAACGAGGCGCCCAATCCCCAGGAGCTGCTGATGAGCGCGGTCAATGCCTGCATGATGGTCGGCTATGTTGCCCAGGCGTCGATCCGCGGCATCAACCTTGAAAGCTGCACGATCGAGACCGAGGGAGAGCTCGACCTTCGCGGCTTCCTGGGGCTCGATGAGAAGGTGCCGAACGGCTACCGGCATATCGACTATGTCGTGACGATGAAGGGCGATGGGACTCCCGGGCAATATGAGGAGATCCACCAGGCCGTGCAGGCAACCTCGCCCAATTTCTTCAACATGGCCCAGCCCATCCAGATGCGTGGCAGGCTTGCCGCCGGCTGAAATGGAAAGGGGGCGGCCCCGGCCGCCCCTGGTCCACGAGCGAGAGCGGGGCTCTTCTCCCCAGGATCCATTTTCAATCTAACCCGGCACGAGCAATGGCCCGCCCTGCTGGCGGGCCAGCTGCCCAGGCCCGTGGAATTTCTCGAGAGGCACAACGCAAATGAACCCGAACAAGGCACTTTGGGAAAAAGGTGATTTCACACGCATCGCTTCGACCATGCGCCAGAGCGGCGAGGAACTCGTCGGCTCGATCGGCATCAAGCGGGGAATGGACGTTCTCGACCTGGGTTGCGGGGACGGGACCACCGCAATCCCGGCAGCAAGGCGCGGCGCGAACGTTCTGGGTGTCGACATTGCCTCGAACCTCGTCGCAGCCGGCAACCGGCGCGCCCAGGCGGAGGGCCTGTCCAACCTTGCATTCCAGGAGGGCGACGCCTCCAACCTCGCGGAGATCGACGACGGGAGCTTCGACAGGGTCGTCAGCATTTTCGGGGCGATGTTCGCTCCCCGGCCGTTCGATGTCGCCCGCGAGATGGTGAGGGTGACTCGTCCCGGCGGTCGGGTCGTCATGGGTAACTGGATTCCCGGCGATCCAACCCTCGTCGCCCAGATCCTCAGGATCAGCGCCGCCTATACCCCGCCTCCGCCCGAAGGCTTCGTCAGCCCGGTGAGCTGGGGCATTGAGGAAAATGTCGTCGAGCGATTTGGCGCTGCGGGCGTAGAGCCGGGGAATATCTCGTGCGAACGCGCCACCTATGTCTTTCGGCACGCCGGTCCACCGTCCGAGTTCCTGTCGGCCTTCCGCCATTATTACGGCCCGACGATGAATGCGTTCGAGGCAGCTGCGAACGACGGCCGGGACGCCGAGCTGGAAGCGGAACTGGCGGCGCTGTTCGAGGCCCAGAACCAGGGCAGCGCAGAGCACACCGTGATACCAGCGACCTACCTCAAGGTGTCGGTCACCTGTCCCCGGTAGTTACCGCTGAAGCTTCGAGGTTCAGCCAAGAGTCTGATCGGCGCGAAGGCCAAGTCCGCCTTCGCGCTGGATCAGTATCCCGTTCAGAAGGCTGTTGGCGATCCGCCTCGCATTCTCGTGAACATGTTCCTTTGCCTCGGCGGAGCCGAGCTCGTCGAGAGTCGAGGCAAAGAGCTCGAGCCAGCGGACGAACAATGGGCGGTCGAGGCCCGGGATGGCCATGTGTTTTGCCATCGGGCTTCCCAGGAACTCGCCGCTGCTGAACAGCACCGAGCGCCAGAATCGCTTCATCTGGCCGAGGTGAACGGGCCAGTCGTCGACATGCTCCTCGAATATGGGACCAAGGGCTTCATCGCCCCGCACCCGCTCGTAGAATCGGTCGACGAGTTCCGACACGAACTGGTCGTCAATTCCGACCTCGGCAGCAGCCTCGCGCTTGGCCTGGCGCGCCGCCAGTGCGTGCGGGGAAGTGGATCCGTTATTCATCGATCTTTTCTCGAGCCCTTGCATTTTTCCAACGACGTTCAGTCCTAACATAGGGTCCGGGCGGTTGGATCAATAGGGAACCTCCCTTATCATCGACGATCATGCGGATCCGCTTTTCCGGTCCGCAGGATGATGGAGCGTCGGGAAAAATGCCAGGCCAGGACCGGGTTACGGATGAAATCGCTGCGGCCGTTTTCTGGAGGCTCGTCCGCCACCTTCAGCATCGCACGGACGCGCAGAATGTCGACCTGATGGGGCTCGCTGGCTTTTGCCGCAACTGCCTGTCCAACTGGCTCGAGGAAGCTGCTGCCGAGGCCGGGGCGCCGATCCCCGGGGAAGAGGCCCGCGAGCTGGTCTATGGGATGCCCTACGGGGAGTGGAAGGACCGCCACCAGGCCAGGGCGACGCCCGAGCAGCTCGCAAAGATGGAAGAAAGCGTCGCTCGCAACCGGGAGTGATATTCGCCTGGTTCCAGTTTCAGCTGGCGCCGTGCCTGCCCGGCCTCAGCGCAGATACCGGGCAAGCCACCTTTCGATTTCCCACATCACGTGGAGCTGCGACTCGCGGGCCCGGTAATTGTGGTCCTCGCCGGGAAGAAGAACGAGACGGGCGGGCTTACCCATGCCGCTCAGCGCAGCGTAGAGGCGCTCGCTCTGGATCGGCTCGGTCCCGCGATTGGAGTCCGCCGTCCCGTGAACCAGGAGCAGTGGCTCGTTGATCCGGTCGGCGTGGATGAACGGGCTCATTGCGAGATAGGCCTGGGGCGCCTCCCAGAAGCTTCTTTTCTCCGACGCCTGGAAACCGAACGGCGTCAGGGTGCGATTATAGGCACCCGATAGCGCGACGCCGGCCTGGAACAGGTCGCTGTTGGCGAGAAGCGTCGCAACCATCGCGGCGCCATAGCTGTGTCCGCCAATCGCGACCCTGTCGCGCCTCGCAATGCCCAGGTCGACCAGCTTGGAGACAGCCGCCTCGGCATTGGCAACGAGCTGGGGAACATAGCTGTCATTGGCAGGCCGCTCGGCGCTTCCGAATACCGGCATGTCCGCCATGAACACCGCATAGCCGTCACCGGTAAGCAGGATCGGCAGATCGTCGAACCCCGACGGGCGAACGAAACGGTCCGCCTTGGGGGCCTCGGGGGCGAGGGTGCGGCCTTCGGCAACTGACGCCGGATAGGCCCAGATGAACAGCGGCAGCGGCCCGCCGGTCGCCTCGTCGTAACCCGGCGGCAAATAAAGCGTGCCTGCAAGCTCGGCGCCGTCATTGCGCTTGTATCTTATCTGCCTGGTCTGGATCCCGGAGTACCCCGGGGCCGGATCCGTGAAGTCGGAGATCTGGCGAACATCCGTTCCCCGGACCACGAACAGGTTGGGTGGCAGGCTCGCGCTTTCCCGCCAGGACAATATGCCGGCGCCGCCTGGGTCCAGCGGCGCAATCAGCTCCTCGCCAGGCTGTTCCCTGAAGCCTTGGCGTACCTCTCCGGTCCGGAGGTCGAGCGACCCCAGGCCATCGGGAAGATGAAGCGCTGCAGATCGGCCGTCGCGGGACAGGAGCAGCCGGCCGTCGCTCGTCTCCACGAGGTTGCCGGCCCTGTTTCCGCCGCGGAATGGGCGGCGCTGGAGCAACCTCGGTGGCCTCACGCCGGAAGGATCAATGGCGTATCGGTCCTCCGCGCTCTCGGTCGCGGATCGACCGGCGACAACCGCGAGGCCGGGCCGCGCCCAGTAGACGTTCTGGAACTGCATCGGGAGGTCGGCGACCGCCCGGGGCCGCGAGGCAAATGGCGCCGCGAGGCTCAGCAGGCGATCCTCGCCCTTCTCCCCGGCCTTCTTCTCCGCCCAGAATAATGTCGCGGGAGCGTCCGACCGCCATTCGACAGCGCGGGGGCCCGCTGGAATTTCCGAAAGCCCGGCAAGGCCCCTCTTCCGGTCGGTCAGCGTCCGGACGGTGCGGCCGCTGCGATCGACGACGCTGATTGACTGGGGATAGGCCGAGTAAGGAAGAGTGTAGCTGAAGGGCGGTTTTAGCTGCCTGGTGAGGATATAGCGGCCATCGGGCGAGGGAAGCGCCTCGACGTAGAGATCCGGCTTCCTGATCAGCTCGACCTGGCTGGACGTCGCCTGGACGATGGCCAGCCGGGAGGAAGCATAATGGGCGAACAGCCCTTCCTCGTGCGCGTTCGACAGGTAACTCCTCGAGGATCCGCAGCCCTTGCCGGAGCCACAGTCGAACACGACCGGTCCCGATGGTGCCGCTGGTGCTGACGGTGCTTCGCCACGCCCGGGCGGGACCATCCTTGCGAGCAGCGCGGAGCTGTCCGCCAGCCATTGATAGGGCGAGGGGAACGCAGCGTTGATGTCGCGGGCGACCATCCTCGCCGTGCCAGTCGCCGTAAGGGCTACCCATAGCTCCACCGATCGAGGCGCGAGGAGGAGGAAAGCAAGCGACTTGCCGTCCGGCGACCATTGGGCGTTGATCAGGCGAGCGCCTGCCGGAAGCTCGACCTTTTGCGGGCGGCCGCCTGCGAGGCCCTGGAAACGAAGGCCCGAAAATGACGAGGTGCGGCTTGGCCCATTGTTCCTCGGATTGATCGACAGGCCTCCCAGCCTGAGCTCCGGTTCCGAGAGTTCCGCAATGGACGGCTGCCCGCTGCGCTCGAGCAGCGCTATCCGGTCACGCGTCGGGGCCAACAGAATGAATGGCCGGGCCGGTGCCAGGATCGCGTCGGCGATCGTCTTTTTCGGCAGGCGATACTCGATCGCACCGCTGTGCACCGGGTCGGCCGTTGCAGCGTGAACTGGCCCGGCGGCGATTATTGCCGCGATCGCGGCCCGCCGGGCCCAGTTTCCGAGCGCCTTTGCCAGCCCGCTCACTTACCGCTTGGAGAAGCGGTTGAACGCGTCGTCGACCAGCTGTGCGATATACATCCGGTTGGCCTGTGTCGCCTCGTCGCCTCGCCTGGACCGCTTGCGGGCATCGTTCCGCAGCGATGAAAGCTCGGCATAGACGATCGGGCGCGCAAGATCATAGCGGACGTCCTTGGCTTCATAGACATCGATCAGCCGCCGGACATATTTGAGCTGCAGGCTCCGGCGGAAGCTGTTCACCTTGCCATTGGCATCCTCTGCGAAGATGGCCCTGGTCAGGTCTCCAAGCATCTCGGCAATCGTGTAGCTGTTTCCGTAGCTGGTCGAGTCCGCCATCCGCTGAAGAGTGGCGGAGTTGAGCAGATGGTCGAGGACCTTCGACTGCATGGCCCAGACATCGTTGTGGACCGCGGGGACGTCGACACCGCTCTGGCCGCGGCGCTGCTCGAGCAGGTAGGAGAAATAGCCCTCCGGATAGGTGAAGGCGTCCGGTGCGAAGAAATAGTCGCCGAGGAGCCTCATCGCCCGGCGCTGGTCTTCCCCGCTGACCGGCGTCAGCGGGACACGGTTCTCGGCATGGCCACCGACGATCCCCCGGTCGACGTAAACCCCGCCGACGAAGCGGGAGATTGCCTGCCCGTGACGCGAGTAGATCGACGACAGGAGCTCGTGCGCCCGGAGCAGATTGTCATAGGTCTCGTTGGGAGACATGACCCGCTCGCGCAGGCGGCCCTGGGCGTCGCGGATCATGTCCATCTGCATCTTGGCGAAGGTCAGCGGCTCGCTCGACATGTCATAGGGGATGACCCGCGGGTCAATGCCGCGGCCGACGCTGCGCATGTCCTCGGAATCATTGCCGAACAGGAGGCCAGGGCCACCGGCTGACGCGAGATGGCTGCCGCGCACCGAGTCGACGCGCATCGCCGGCGAATAGCCGAAGGCGATGGCCCAATAGTCATAGGGGCCCGGGACGGTCGGGTAGACCGGCTGGCTGCCGTTGCTCTGCGGCAGGATGTTTGCCGCCGGGTAATCCATCACCGATCCGGTAATCGGCTCGCCGGCCGGAAGGCTGCCCTGCAACTCCTCGATCGAGCGATAATAGGAGGCCTTCATGTTGTGGCTGAGTCCAAGCGTGTGCCCGATCTCGTGCATGACGAGATAGCTCAGGCTGTCGTGGACGATCTTGCGAAGCGACTCCTCGGTCTGGCCCGGCGCGAGGCCGGTCGCGCCGGCCATCAGCATGGCCTGCGCAAAGCCAAGGGTCAGCCTCGACTGGGCAGCGGCACGGCATTCGTCGGATGCCTCTACCGACCCGTCACTGGCGCCTGCGGCCTCGCCCAGGAAAATGTCGTCGAGCAGCAGCTGGCGGCGGACATTCGCCTGTTCGAGGACGATGTTCGCTGCGATGATCTCGCCGGTGCGGGGATTGACCGCCGAGGGGCCGTAGCCGTTGTAGATCGGGCTTGGAGAAGCGATCCACTGGATGACGTTGTAGCGGATGTCGCCGGCGTCCCAGTCGGCGTCGTCAGGCTGGATCCTGACCTCGATCGCATCGCGGAAGCCGGCCTTCTCGAACACCTGGTTCCACTTCAATGCTGCCTCGCGGATCGTCTCCCGATACTCGAGCGGCGTCGTGTTCTGGATCCAGTAGGTGATCGGCTTTTTCGGCTTTGAGACCGCTGCCTGGGGGTTGGCCTTTTCGAGGCGCCAGCGACGGATCTTGTCCTCGTAGGGGAGGCCCTCGACCGAGCTGAGGTTGGTCTGGCGGACCGTGAAGAAGCCAACCCGCGGGTCATCGAGCCGCGGCGAATAGCCCTCTTCCGGCATTGGAGTGAAATTATGCTGGATGAAGACGCTGGCCGGGTTGGGGCCGGACTTATACTCGAAGACATATTCGGCGAGGACCGAGCTGTTTTCCGGGTAGTTGCGGACCGAGCGCACGCTGGTCTTTTTCTTGCTGAGCGTCGGGGTAAGGCCGAATGCCTTCAGCAGCGGGTTGGCCTCGCCGATCCGGAACAGGTCGGTGCCCTCGAACAGGGGATTGGCGGCGATGATGATACGCTCGTCGTCCTCGTCCTTGGCAACGACGTTGAGGACCGCCATCACGGCGTCGGGGTTGTTGACCCCCTGCGCCCGGGCAAGCGGCGTATCGGCATCGAAGACATAGTCGGTGTTCTGCCGGACGACGTTGACCTCGTTGAAGTCGCGCTGGAACTTGACGATGTAATTGTCCTTCATGTCGCCGGCGGTGCGCAGCCCGGACAATATGCCGACCAGCCCGCCGACGCCGCTGTGGACATAGGTGTAGTAGATATATTCCTTGCCAAGCTGCTCGCGGCTGAGCTCGAGAAACACCGCGCCGGAATTATCGTCCCGGTACATCGGGAAAAGCCCCTCGATCCGGGTCTTCTCCTTGACGAATTCCTTGATCGTCTTGACCTTCGGCTTGGGCTTCTCGGCATCGGCTGAAGCGCCGTCTCCCTTCGCCGGGCAATCGGCGCCGGTGCAGGCATCTTCCGCCTGCGCGACCTGCTCCACAGCTTTAGTGGCCGAGGCCGGTGCCGCCGTTCCCCAAAGCAACACGGCCGCAAGGGCCAGGACGGAGACGGACTGGCCGGTCTTTCCGATCATGTCGTTCAATATCCTCTTCACTATGAAAACCCGCCGGCGCGAGGCCGGCGGGTTGATATGCTGGACCTGTTAGAACTTGGCGCGGATGCCCGCGGTGACGGTTCGACCACCGTTGAACTGGTAGATGGTCGGGAAGTAGAACTTCGCATCACCCGAGTTGAAGTCGGAAGTGATCGCCCGGCGAAGATCGATCTCGTCCGAGCCCCGAAGCAGGTCGTCACCCTGGAGGTAGACCGTCCAGTTCGCGCCACCACGGTTGAAGTTGTACGACAAGCGCAGGTCGAGCGTGCTGTACTCGGGGAGCTCCTCGTCCAGCCCGTGGATCTCGTAGGTCAGCGGCGTCGCCGACTGATAGGTATAGATCAGCCGCCCTTCAAAGCCGTTTCGCTCATAGTTGAGCGAGGCGTTGTAGACCCACTTGGCCTGGTCCTCGAGCGGCCGGTTCAGGCTGAACTGGCCCAGCGTTCCATCGTCATTCCGGCCCGAGAGGAGCGTCGGGAAGTCAGCGTTCGTGTAGGTCACGTTGCCGAGGATACCGAAGTCCTTGAGGAAGCCCGGGAGGAAGGTCAGCTGGCGGATGATTTCCGCCTCGACGCCGTAGATCTTGCCGCCCTCGCCGTTTTCAGGCCGGTTGCGGAGGAAGGCCGTGTTTTCGTCGAACGCGACGAGGTCGGGGCGCTCGACTGCAAGATCGCCGAAATAGTCGAGGATTTCTGCCCGGACCGTGTCGTCGCCAGCGTCCTGGAAGAAGACGTTGGTGAAGTTGTTTTTGACCTTCTTGTAGAAGGCGCCGACGCGGATGAGCCCCGGGGAATCATCGAAATAATAGGCGATGTCGAGGTCCCAGTTGTCCGTCTTGGTCGGCCTGAGGTCCGGATTGGCCTCGCGAAGGATGGCCTGGTTCTGGGTCGGACGAAGGTCGATGAACACCTGCCGGGGCCGGCGGATGAGGCGGAAGTCCGGGTTCACGGTCGATTTGAAGTAACCGAGGCGAACGACGATATTGTCGGTCGGACGGTAGTTGGCGAGCAGGCTCGGGGTCCAGGTGGTCTGGACGCCTGACAGCTCGGCGAACTCGACGAGGCCGGCAGTGACGAACGTCTCGCGCGGCTCGAGGACATTGGCCGCGGTCCTCACGCTTGGCGTGGACAGCGTCGTTCCCGAGCGGTTGATCCGCTCCATCCTGACACCGCCGACGATGTCCAGCTTGCCGAACTCGACCTGGGTCTCGACGTAGCCGGCGAGCAGCTTTTCCGAGGTCTTGGCCGGGGTCTGGGCGCCGGGGTTGAGGATCGGGTCGAGGTCCCGGTTGTCGGTATAGTTGAACCGCTGCTCGTTGAACGGAGTCGAAGGATCGTCGGCCGTCAGGCCAGCGAGCGCATCGAAGATCGGGTTGACGGCGCTTCCGCGGATGAACGGAACGACAAATCCGCTTCCGCCGATGTCGCCAAGCCCGGTCGAGCTGGCGAGATCGTCGCCGAGAAATGCGAGCGACGTGTCACGGCCGAAGATCCTGAGATAGCTTTCGACCGCGCTCAGGCTTCCGACCGAAGTGCTTGCGAAGAGGTCGTCCTCGCTCTTGCGGTTGCTCGGCTCATATTTGCCGCCCACTTCGACATATTTGAGGAAATCGAGCGGCGTCGAATAGCGGACGCTCCCTTCCAGCTGCCAGGACCTGGTCGGGCTGTTGGTCAGCGTCTTCGTGGCGCTCGTCAGGTTGTAATTGGCCGGGTCGTTCAGGACGTCCGCCCCGAACTGGGTCAGCGAGAGGACCGGCAGGCCATTGTCGAGGAAGATCACGCCGCCATCGACGAAGCGCGGAGTTCCCGCTGCATCGTCATCCGGGTTGGTCACCGCCGTCGCGGGATCGATGATCGCCGCGAGGTTGGTATTGGCATTGCCAAGGATGCTGATGTTGGCGTTGTTCGACTTCGACCTGGCGCGCGAGAGGCCCGCCTTGTACTTGAACTTGAACCGATCGATCACCGTGTCGCCGCGGAAGCTGATCGTGTCGCTGACCGTCTCGACATCATTGGTGGTCAGCGAGAGGTTCGGCCGAAGCGAGGCGAGGACCGTGCGCCGGCGAACTTCGCCACCCAGTTCCGGGATCGGCATTTCGAACGCACTCGTCAGGAACGAGGCGGTGGTGCGCGAAGTCTCGGTGAAGGCGTCGCGCTTGATCCGCTGCAGGTCGAGGCGAAGCATGGTCGTCGGGCTGACTTCCCACGCCATGTTGATCGAGGCCGTGAGGTTGGTCTCGTCGCGGGTGCGGTTGGTGTAGCTCGCGCCGGTGAGGAGCCGCTTGTTCATCTCCTCGTCGAAGGGAAACTGCTGGCTCGCCGGGATATTGAGGACGCTGGTGAATCCCGTCGGAAGCACCGGCGGGATGATGTGCGAGGCCGACACGTCATAGTTCATGCGGTCGGTCTTGCGATACTGGAGGGTGCCCACGATTCCGAAATTGTCGGTCAGCTTCTTGGCGATCGAGCCGTTGACCTGATATTCCTCGCCGAAGTCGCGATCGAAGCCGGTTTCGCCTTCGACGCCGAGCGAGACCGCAAAGTCGCCATAGTCGAGGCCGGACTTGGTCTCGATCTCGACCAGGCCGCCCGAGCCGCTCGACTCGTGGCTCGGCAGAAGCGACTTGTGGATGGTCACCTGCGAGATGTTGTCGGCGAGGAAGCCGCTGAGGTCGATCGTCCGCTCGAACCCGGTTCCCTGCAGGGTCACGCCGTTCAGCTGGATGTTGATCGCCTCGGAGCTGAAGCCGCGGACGGTGATGCGCGATCCCTCGCCCGTGTCGTCGGCGCGGCCGAACGCAACACCCGGAACGCGCCGCAGCGCCTCGGAGACGGTCTCGGCAGGGAAGCTGCCGAGCAGGTCGGACGAGACGATGGTCGAGTTGTTGGGCGCACGAAGCTGCTGGTTGAGCGCCTTCTGGAGACTGCTGCGATAGCCGACGACCACGATCGAGTCATCGGACGACTGGCCGACCTCGACGGTCAGGTTCTGGCGGCCCTCGGCCGTGGTGGGCATGCTGACGATCCTCGTCGGCTCGCCCAGATATTCGACGATTACGTCCTGGCCGGATGGTGCGGACGGAAAGTGAAATCGACCGGCGTCATCGCTGACGGCCTCCAGATTCGTTCCGCTGATCCTGATGCGGGCGCCCGGCAGGCCGGCGCCGGTTGCTGCGCTGACGATCGATCCGCTGAGCGGACCGGTAACGACATCGCCCGCGTCGGCTGACTTCTGGCCTGCGGCTTCCAGCGTGTAGGAGGTCGCCGACAGCTGGCGCGCCGTGAGGCCCGAACCGGCGAGAAGAAGATCGAGGCCACGCGATACGGCGACCCGCTGCTTCAGCGACTGGGCGCGGCGACCTTCAACGAGATCGGGCGAGTAGAGGAGATCGACATTCGCCTGCTGCGCAAATTGCTGAAGCGCGTCCCCTAGAGCCTGCTCTTCAATGTTGAACGAGACCATCCGCTCGTCCGAAGTCGCGCCCTGCGTGGCGGCTTCGGCGGGCATGATGGCCAGTGGACTTGCTCCCACCAGCATCAGGCAGGTCAGCAATTTACGAGTCAATATTCCCTCCCCAGGTTCTGTCATTGGCCCGGCAACTGGAACGCGGCTCAGCCACCCGCCACCCGTAAGACGCGGCAGTTGGGAGGGACCTCAAAAAATAATTGTAAACGGTTTCAGCTGCGCCTGGTCAGGCGCCGCCGGGAGCGGCCGCTGCGGCCCTTGACTTGACGATCAGGTCGTTGCTGGCCTTGTCGGGGACCACTTCGACAGGGAAGCTCTGGGTCAGGAGCCTTGCAAATCCATCAGCCGATCCCGTCCGGAACGTGCCGCTGATGCGCATCCTTCCAGCCGCGGCGTCGCCGATCACCAGCTTGTGATCGGAATATCGGTTAACCTCGCTTACCACGTCCGACAGCCGGTCATTGTCGAAGGAGAGGCGGCCGTCCCGCCAGCTTGCCACCGTCGCGAGGTTTGCCCGGCTGAGCTTGAAACTGTCGTCGTTTGCAAGGGCCAGCTGCTGGCCAGGAACCAGCTGCGCAATCGGGACAGGCTTGGAACCCTCGTCGTCATCGGGAAGCTGGTCCACCTTGACCTTGCCCTCGAGCAGGACGACGAGCGTCCGGTCATCGTCGCGGCGAACCATGAAGACGGTGCCGAGCGCGGTGACCTGCTCATGCCCGGTCTGCACCACGAACGGCCGGTCCTGGTCCTTGGCGACATGGAACATCGCCTCGCCGCGAAGCAGGTTCAGGCGCCGGACCCCCGGCGAGAAATCAACCTCGACGAGCGAGTTGGTGTTGAGGTCAACGGTCGAGCCATCGACCAGGCGGACGGTCGTGCGCTGGCCGATGCCGGTCGAATAGCTGTTCGCGTAATGGAGTTCGCGCCCGGCAGGGCCCTCGGTCGCCGGGTGGCCGGCGTCAGCAATGACGACGGGCGGCGTGCTCCCGGGGTCAAGCTGCCCGGACCCCGGAACCAGCACGAGGCTGACGATCCCGGCGAGGGCAACGACCAGCACCGCGGCGATCGCGCCCAGCTGGCGCCAGTCGAAGCGCCGGCTCGCCGGCTCCATCGAGAGGGCTTTCAGTCGAAGATCGACGATCCCGGGCGCCGAGGCCATTGCACCAAGCCGGTCCCATTGCCGCTGGTACCGGTCATAGGCCGCGGAATTGGCGGGATCGGATTCACGCCAGGCGACGAACCGGCGAAGGTCCTCGCCGTCGCAGTCGTCGGCGTGAAGCCGCGCAAGCCAATGGGCCGCGCCGTCCTCGGCGGAGCCGTCCTGCTCGCTGGTGGCGCCATGGCGGGTCACTCGGCACCACCCATTCGCCGGAATATGTGCTTGATCGCAGCCATCATATGTTTCTCGACTGAACTGGCGGAAATACCGAGCCTGTCCGCAATCTGTTTATATTTAAGTCCCTCGAACCTTTGTAACACGAAAATTGCGCGTGTCCGTTCCGGTAATTCCAACAGCGCACGTTGCAAAAGCTCCAGCTCATCTCTGCCCTGTAAGACGCGCTCCGCGGAAATCTCCTCAACGAGATTTTCGTTCCTGCTGATCAGCTCCCGTTCGAAGCTTCGTCTCGTACCGGCGCGGCGACTGCGATCCCGGAGGAGATTTGTCGCGGCCTGGAAGATATAGGCCTCGGGATTGTCGAGCTGGTCGATGTCGTCGCGCGCGAGGATCCGGCAGAATAGTTCCTGGACGAGGTCGTCGGCTTCGACCGCATCGCCGGTCCGTTTCGTGAAATAGCGTCGCAGCGGCGCTCGATATTGTTCGATCAGCTGCCCGATCACTGCCCGGTCTGGCAGGCTTAACTCATTGTTAGACTGGGACAATCGGTTGGCCTTGGTGCAACGAATGACAAGTGAGAAGAGCAGCCGGACTTTTCCCAAAGCAACCGCACTCAACGATGCAATTCTTAGCATGAGATGGCGCCGGGATGGAAATCCCGCGGATTTTCCAGTCGGATAGCTTCCTTCCGGCGTCCTTTTCCCCGCCACTTGCGTTGGGTCATCCGATGGAAAAGCTCGCCCCGATGGAAGCGCTGCTGGCGGAGGACCTGCCCGATGGTCCCGGCTGGCAATTCGAGCCCAAGTGGGACGGGTTCCGTTGCATCGCGGCCCGCGGGAACGGCGAGGTCGAGCTATGGTCCAAGTCGGCAAAGCCGCTTGGCCGCTATTTTCCCGAGATCGTCGCCATGCTGTCCGCGCTGCGGTCCTCCCGATTCGTCATCGACGGGGAATTGCTGATCGCGAGCAGGGGAGCCGTCTCCTTCGAAGCATTGCAGCTCCGGCTGCACCCGGCGGCCAGCAGGGTTGCGAAACTGGCGGCGGAGACACCGGCGATGTTCATGGCGTTCGACTGCCTCGTTTCCGGGCGCAGGATGCTCGCCGACAAGCCCCTTTCCCTGCGCCGCGAAGCATTGCAGCGCATGGTTGAAGAAGAATCCAGCGACAGGCTGCTGCTGTCACCGGCGACGACCAGCCGGAGCAAGGCATTTTCCTGGCTGGAGCGAACCGGGGGAGCGCTCGACGGCGTGGTCGCC
This sequence comes from uncultured Sphingomonas sp., assembly GCA_964594145.1. GTDB lineage: Bacteria > Pseudomonadota > Alphaproteobacteria > Sphingomonadales > Sphingomonadaceae > Sphingomicrobium. The sequence continues at coordinate 16,362 of CAZQLI010000010.1, forward strand.
AAGCGGCTCGACGAGCCCTATCGCCCGGGTGAACGGGCGATGGTGAAGGTCAAGCAGCGCCGAAGCGCGGACTGTGTCATCGGCGGCTTTCGTTATGGCCGGAAGGATAAGCTCGTCGCGTCGCTCCTCCTTGGACTCTATGACGAGGCGGGACTGCTCCACCATGTCGGTTTCACCTCGTCGCTCGCGGCCGGCGACCGGCCCGGCTGGACGGAAGAGCTCGAGAAGCTGGTCGAGGCGCCGGGCTTTACCGGCAACGCCCCCGGCGGGCCGAGCCGCTGGTCGACCGAGCGCTCGGCCGACTGGAAGCCGGTGAAGCCGAGCCTGGTAGTGGAGGTTCTCTATGACCAGGTCACGTCGGGGCGCTTCCGTCACGGCACGCGGCTATTGAGGCGCCGCCCCGACAAGGCGCCCGCCCAGTGCAAATGCGACCAGCTCGACCATCCACTGACGCCGGCACAGTTGAAGCAGCTTTTCCGATGATGCTTTTTGCCGAGCCGCTGATCGCGGGGCTTTCCTACCAGGAGGAGCTTGTCGACCCCGCCGAGGAGGAGGAGCTCATCGACGCCATCCAGCGGCTCGATCTTACGCCCTTTCGCTTCCAGGGCTGGACCGGCAAGCGGCTCACCCGATCGTTTGGCTGGTCCTACGACTTTGACGAGCGGACATTCCAGCCGGCCGACCCAATCCCCGGCTTCCTGGAGCCGCTCCTTGAACGCGCCGCCTCCTTCTCGGGCGTTCCCCGCGGTGACTTCGCGCATGCGCTCGTCACCCGCTACGACCCCGGCGCCGGGATCGGCTGGCACCGCGACCGGCCGCAGTTCGGAAAGGTGGTCGGCATCTCTCTGCGCAGCCCGGCCATGCTCCGGTTCCGCAAGAGGGTCGCCGGCCGGTTCCACCGCGCACAGCTCGAGCTTGCTCCGCGCTCGGCCTATCTTCTCTCCGGAGAGGTCCGCGAGGAATGGGAGCATGGCATCGCGGCGCATGAGGCGCCGCGCTTTTCCGTTACCTTCCGCACGCTCTCGAAGCGCGGTGCAGGAAGCCGCTAGCGCGCCGCAGGGCTGACCGAGCCCGAGGCCATCGCGCTGGTCGGGACCAGCGGCTTCGCCCCGTCGCCGAGGATGATGAATGCGGCCCAGTAGAAGGGGTGCGACGTCCTCGGGTCATCCATCAGGCCCTGCTGCGCCCTTTCGAGGGCATCGGCCAGTGGCTGGCCCGGCTGGGCACCGACGAGGCCGCTGACCAGCCGCTTGGTCGCGTCATAATCATCGGGGACCGGCCAGTGGCTCGCGACCACCGAGCGGGCGCCGGCGCCGACAAAGGCGCGCACCAGCCCGTCGAGCGCATAGTTTCCGCCGGTGGCAAGGCCGGCTTCCCGGCTGACCGCCGCGGTTGCCGAGCCGGCGGTATCGCATGCCGACAGGATCACCACGTCGGCATCGAGCTTGAGGTCGAAGATCTCGCGGAAGCTAAGGAGACCGTCCGATCCCTCGGCGGCAAAGCTGGTGACCAGCGCCGGGCGCGCCGGGCAGTCGGGCCGCGGTGCAGTGACGAGGCCGTGCGTCGCGAAGTGAAGGACCCGGTACTGGTCCAGCCCGTCGCTGTTCGAGAGAAGTGCCGCGTCGGTGAACTGGGCGCCGGTCAGGAGATCCGCCTCAGCCTCGCCAAACCTGGCCTCGGCCACCCGCAGCTCCTCCGCCGAGATCGGGGTCTGCCACATGGCGATCGGCCAGTCGCATTCGCTCGCGACCGCGCCAAGCGGACGGGTCAGTGCCACTTCATTCTCGCCAAGCCCGAGATAGGCCTGGCGCGCCCGGCTCGGCGCGATGGCGCGCATGTCGAGGAAGCTGCGCGGACTGACCGAAATCGATATCTCGCGGCCGCGACCGAGCCAGTCGACCCCGGTGAAGTCGAACGGATCGGCATCCGGCCTCGCGGCCCGGGCGCGATAATGATCGACTCCGGCCTGGGTCGCCGGGAGGAGGTAGGGCGGAAGCTGGAGCATCGGGCCATCCGGCTCGAAAATGAGATGCTTGAGCCCGCGGACCTCGGCATCGACCGGCCCGAACAGGGCAAGATAGATTGCCCGGGCCCGCTCGAGGTCGAACGGCTCGGTGACGGCTTCGCCATTTTCATAGCGGACGATCGTGTCGCGAAGCGCCGTCACGTCCGTCGCCATCTGGCCCGCGCTGGTCGAGAGCTTCAGCGCCCTTGCAGTCTGCTGCCCCGCGGTGATTGCGTAGACTGCGTCCCCGACGACCATCATCTTGTAATAGCCCTCGCCCGGGCGAAGCGCGGACTGGAGCTCGCCGAGCTCAACCATCGAGGGCGAAAGCGCCTTGTAGCGCGGATAGTCGTTCAGCTTTGCCTGGAGCCGGACCTGTTCGGCGCGGAGCGCCTCGAGGCTCGACTTGCCCGCTGCAAGCGCCTGTTCAGCTGCCGGCGAGCGCTCGGCGAGCGCCTCCAGCCGCCTGATTTCCGCGTCCTGGCGGACGATCTCTCGGGTGCGGGCGACCGCCAGCCGGAACAGGGCGCTGCCCTCGTCATTTCCGGCGGCATATTGCCGGGCGAGGATCGCCTGGGTCTGGGCGACGCCGGGTCGCTGGAGCAATTGTGCTGCACGGAACATCGCCGAGGCGGCTTCGCTTCCACCGTCGGCAGCGAGCAGGTCAAAATAGGGGCCGAGCAGGTTGCGAAGTGCCGAGCCGCTGTCGGGCGTGTTGCTTCCGCCGTCGATCACCTCGGCATAAAGAGCGCGCGCCGCGCCATTGTTACCGGAACGGACGAGGAAACCGGCCTTGCGCGCCTTTGCCGAGAGAAGGGCCGGGCTGTCGGGATAGGTGTCGGCAAGCGCTGCGATTCCGGCGTCGAACGCACCGATTGCGCCGGAACGGTCGCCCCTCGCCTCGGCGACGAGCGCGCGTTCCACCTCGATTTCGCTCAGCAGCCATCGGGCCGAGTGAACGCGGCCTTCGCGGACCGCGAGGATCTGCGACCTTGCCTCGAGCAGCCGTGCGTCGGCCTCGGCCAGTCGCCCTTCCTGCCTGAGCGCAATGCCGGCAAGCTCGGCCGCCTGCGCGTCCAGGATCGCGGCGCGCTCCGCCGGCGTCAGGTTATTGGCAATCTCGGCGACTTCCTGCGCACTGCCGCTCTCGCGGTTGATTGCAAGGCTGAGCGGCGGCGTGATGAGGCCCTGGCGGATCCGCTCGGCTTCCTCGAGCTCGACGACCGGCGGGACCGCCATCGCCAATGCCTCGGAGGCAGCAGCCGGGCGATGCTGGTTGAGCTGGTTGATCGCACGATAGTTGCGAACCAGCCGCTGCAGAACGGCATCGCTTTGCGGGCTTGCCGACGCGGCGCGCGCAATCAGCCTCTCGGCGGCGGCGAAATTGCCGAGGTTGGACTGTTGCAGGCCCTGGTTGGCGAGCGCTTCCGCGAGCGCTGCCGGCTCGTCCGACGAGCGCTCGGCCATGCTGTCGAAAAACTCGGCGCTCTCGGCGAAGCGGCCGGCATTGTTGCGGTTATATGCCTCGGCCCTGGCCCCGGCCGGATCGAGCGCCCCGGCCTGGATTCTTGCAAATGCGGCGGGGTCGCTGACCTCGGTGGTCGCGACCTGCACAGCCCCCTGCTGGGGCTCGTCGGTGACGACCGAGGCGAGCGCGAGCCTCAGCGCCGGATCATAGCCGGCAAGCCCTTCGGCGAGGTAGAAACTGCGCCCGGACTGGAATGCGTAGCGCCGGTAATCCAGCCCGGCCGCCTCGTCCCGGCAGCTCATCGAGCGAACCGTGCCGACATTGGCGATCTCGGTGCCCTGCTCGGCGGCGCAGGCCAGGGTCCCGACCGGGAGAGCGCTTGGCGTTGCAGCGAGATCCAGTGGCTGGCGAACCGCCAGCACGCTCCCGACCGGCGCGGCCGCGTCGCGGCAGGTCAGCTGGTAGGAGCGGTCGAACATGCCGGCAAGGCGCGGGTCAAGCGACTGGACCTGGGCCGTGCAGAGCACGCCGGCGTCACCGATCCGGAAAGATGGCCGAACCGACAGCGGGGTCTCCGCGCTGGCGATGCCGGGCAGGATCGCTGAACCGGCGAGGAGGAGCGCTGCGAAACGGGTCATTGCTGCTTCTCCTGGTTCGAGGCCGGCGGGGCAGGCGGGTTGGGCACTCCTCCCATCAGCGCCGGGTTGCCGCTGCCGGAAACCGGGTCGTCGACGTCGCCCTTTGCGCCAAGGGCCGACGTATCGAACAGCGGCTGCGGCGGCTCGATCGGGCTGGTGGCCCCCTCGTCGGTCGTCTCGTCATTATCGTCGATGAACTGCTCGTTGCCGAACTCGGGCGGCGGCAGGATGTTCTGGCTTATCAGCCTGATTTCCTGCTGGATTCCAGGCGAGGGCTGGAAGCCCGGCGGAAGCGGGCTTTCGGGTTCCACCTCGGCGCATGGCCCGGCCAGCTGGCAGCCGTTGACGCTGCTGTTGGCGGTGAAGGGCGTAAGGTCACGCCCTTCGACCAGCAGGTCGCGGACGTCGACGCCGGTGACCGTTCCTTCCGCGGTGATGACCTGCCCGTTGATGATAAGGTCGACAGAAGCCGGCGGAAGGACGCTTTCGCCGTCATCGCCAAGGTCGATGTCGCTGATGACGAACCCGGCCGGCGTCTCGGCGGTACCGCTGTTCTGGACATAAAGGCTGTAGGAATCGGCCGGCGTGTCGCCGAACTCGATCGTCACGATCCCCGCCCGGACGACCCCTTCCGGTCGCTGGACGGGTGCCGGAGCGTTGAGGTCTTCCTGATAGCCTTCATAGCGAGGATCGGTTTCCAGCCGGTCGAGGATCGCCCCTTCGGCGACGTGGATATTATTGGCCTGGATATAGAGTTCGCCGCCGGGGGTGGTTCCATCGGCGGAAATCACGATCGAGCCGGTCGCAGCGTCCACCTGCAATGTCTCGCTTTCGAAGCCGAGCAGGCCCGAGCCATTGTTCATCCTGACGTCGCCGACCACCCGGATCGTCCCGAGGTCATTATCCTCGGCATCCTCGATCGCGAACCAGGCCTCGCCGACCGAGGCCGCGATATCGAGGTCGCCAATGAACATGGTCGGCGCCGCCCCGAGATCCGGGCGGACCTCGATGCTGACGTCCTGGAAGCCGTTATATTCGGCGTTCGTGAGCATGAAGCCCGGGCCGCTCAGCCCGTCGCCGATGAAGGTCCCCAGTTCATTGGTCGAGAAAAGGCTGGTCGAACCGGAGACCGTTGCCCCGCTGGCAAGGTCGAGGTCACCGGCGATGAGGGTCGCCGCGTCGGCCGTCACGTCGCCGCCGAGGGTGATCAGCCCATCGGCAGCGATGGTCAGCTGCGACGTATTGATCGTGCCGTTGACCGATACCGACCCGCCGCCCGGGATGATTTCGCTTGCAAGGACCAAGGCAGGGTCAAACTCGTCATCGAGGCCGCCGGCATCGATGTACATCTGCGAATCGGCCATGAATATCTCGCCGCCAGGCCCGGTCTCGAGCGAGCCCGTCGTCACATTCCCGCCGACCAGCGCCATGATGAGGCTGCCGGCCGAAACGTCGCCGGTCACGAGGTCGCCGAAGGTCGCAAAGCCGACCTGGTCGACGCCGCTGACGTCGCCGACGCTGATCGATGTCGCCGAGGCAAGTCCGACCGAGAATTCTCCGGCGGGAGGAAGGTCGGGGCCAACGCTGATGTCGCCCAGCGAAATTGCTCCCCCGGCCTCGCCGGTCACCGACGAGGTGGCGATGATATTGCCGCCGGTTACCGCGCCCGACGTCTCGAAGTCGAGCAGGTCGGTGGTGACGTCGCCAAAGCTGATGTCGCCGGTGTCGGATTCGATGAGGACCGTCGACCCGCCGAGGCTGCCCGTGGCGATCCCGCCGGTGGCGAAGAGGTCGATGAAG
>CAZQLI010000011.1:0-19208 GCA_964594145.1 uncultured Sphingomonas sp.
CGTACCGGACACATAGGTCGTCTAATATCGGGGCGCGCAAGTCTCTTGTTGCTTCGTGGCTGATCACATTAGCCGGTGCAGGGTCGTCTACGCGGTCAGCATTGGCTGACGCAGGATGGAGCTTCGCGAGGACGGATTTTCCAATGTAACACCCGCACTGGATTGGATCCGTGCACCCGATGTGGCGGAATGGGCTTACACGCGGACATGATCAGCGACTCGGCACCTTGTGCGCCGGTCGGATTCGTCGCTCTTCCTCAATAAGACGTCAGCAACTCGGGTAGGTCGTTCCGGTGCCAGCACCCGCATTCCGAGCGGTCGGAATGACCTTATTAATGCGGCCGATAACGGTGTACGTCGTAGTCGTATTTCCGCCAGTTGCCATCGCCCATATATTCTAGTCCGGTCTTGTAACTGCAGTTGGTCACATACGTGGCCCAAAGGCGCGTGCCCGTGCGGACTAACGTCCATCCCCAACTAGGCTGGCCATTACCTCCAACGAGATTGCCGTCGGCATCGCGCGGCTTCGGAGGCGCTTGCCCAAAGCTTCCATGCGCCACACCCGCAGCCCGCCAGAAATACCCACGTGTGCCCCTTGTGAATGTAGATGGCCCCTCTTCCACACATTCGCCGCCATACACACTAGGCTTGGGCCCGCGGTCATCTGCTTTGGCGAACCGGCTGCCCTCAGGAATGTAATACTCCTCAAAGCTCGGATGGATCTCGGCACCTCCGCCAAAGTTACCAAGCTCACCACTAGGAGGTGCGGGTATGCTTGAGACAAAGGTCATCCAGGTCTGCTCACCGGTATCAGGGTCTGCGCGCATCAAGTTATGCAAGTATCCCGGAAAATTTCCGCCGGTCCGATATGCCGGGAATGGTTCATCGACATACCATGCATTCTCGTACCTGTTCCAGTCGCGCACCCGGGCATGCGCACGCGCGCCCGGCTTGCTCTGGCCCGATGCAACGAACTGCGGCGGCCCCTTGTACCATTGGAGAAGGACCGCTCCTTGACGCGACTTGATCGCGCCGCGGTGAAGCCCTGCTGGAATGAAGCTGTAGGAATATTTCGTCAGCTTTTCAGCCGATGCCCCTTCACCGATGCTGAGGTCCCCGTCGAGGACCACGATTTCATTATCGACCTGGTCGTAGCCTGCCGGCTGACTCCAGCCCGCCGGCACATAGGTGATCTGGGCCACCGCTCCCATGCTTGGAGATTTGCTCAACAATCTTCTGTACAAGCCCGCCGGGATGCCAGGAGCCGTGAACGGTTCCCAGTTTACGAACTCGATATTGGGAACATTGAGCATCAGCGAAGGGCGACCTTCAACCTCATATCCCTTGTCCGGGACTGGGAATGGAGGCCCCTGTTTCACCGTCGGAGGCCCAAATTCCTGCGCGATCGCGGTCGACGCGATGATGCTGGAAGCGAGGAGCACCGCAAGCGAAGTTGTCCTCATCGATTTCATCGTGCACCTCCCGAAGGCTCTGCGCAGCTGTTTTGATAGGTTTCCCAGTGGCCGGGACCGGTTCGATAGAGCCACACCGCATAGGTTTCAGAGTATTTGCTTAGTCCGCCATTGGCGATGCCAGCAGGCCTGTAGAAATAGCCATTTGGTGCATAGGCCCCGGCTACTTGGCCTTCCGGAAGACATTCGGCAATTGTCATGTCACCTGCCAGCAGAAAGCCTTCCTGCCAGCTCTTGCTCGACGCCCACTTCGGCAAATCGCCCTCGCCACTCATCACTGGATAGCCCCCCGGAGTGGTCATGATGTAGGTTTTTTGCCCGCTCTTCTTATCCAGGCGGAGAAGCTTCACGTGGATTGGAGAATTGGCCATCACCGGCTCGTCCCGGAATTTGGGCAAACTGCTCGGGCCGTTGGTCGGAACGTCGTGGTACATCAGGCCGTCGATCGCGCTCGCCGAATCGGTCCCGGCACGTGACTGGGCACTGGCTACGTAATCGGGTGAACCGCTCCAGAACATCAGGACGGTCGCGCCGCCATTCGTCCCGAAGGTGTGCGCATATCCGGCGGGATAATAAGCGTAGGAATAGCGTCCCATCGGCTTGTCCCCGATGGTAATGCCGCCTTCGACCACGAACATTTCAAGATCGGCCGAATGATAGCCGGATGGCTGCTTCCAGCCCGCTGGAAGATTTACAAGAAGGGTCCTTGCGCCGGTCTTTTCATCAAAGCTCAATTGCTTGAACTCGGCCATCGGCAAACCCGGGAAAATCATGGGCCGCAGGTGCAGCGTGTGCGGCTGTACAAAACCGACGAACTCGCTCGAGCGATCGCGAGACTGCGGAATCCGGATATCCACCGCCATCGCAATGCTTGACCACAGCAAGCATCCGGACAGCGCTACACCCGATACCAATGTGCTCATTCGCATGAAGTGCCCCCTCGAAAATCTGTGAAAATAGTGGCGCGACAGACGGGTTCGCCCCATCTTCCGGACCGTCATTGCTGCACCCGGTAGCGCGGGACGTCATAATCATATTCTCGCCAGCCCTCGCTGCCACGATACTCGAGACCGGTCCTATAGCTGCAGTCGCTAACATAGCTGGCCCATAAGGGCGTACCAGTCCGGACGATCGAAATGGTGTAGGCCGCAGTGCCGGAGCCTTGGCTCATCGGGCCGCCATGACCGACGCCACCTGGCCGCCACCAATAGGTATGGTTTCCATATTTGACGGGCGTCTCACCCTGCTCGAGGCATTCGCCAATGACCGTATCGTCGCTCTTCTCGACGAAATAATATTCCTCGAAACTTGGATGCACCTCGTAGCCGCCGCCGAAATTGCTTGGGCGCGCACTAGGCGGGGCCGGAATACTGGCCCCGAAGGTCATCCATGTATTCTCGCCCGTATCGGGGTCCTCCCGGAGCAATTTATGAATGGCGCCAGGAAAGTTTCCTCCGGTCCGATAGTCGGGAAACGGCTTGCCAATGTACCAGGGCGCGTTGAACTGGCTCCAATCGCGGATCCGCGCATGCACGCGCGCTCCCTTTTTACTGTGCCTTGATGCAATGAATCTCGGCGCACCCTTGAACCATTGCAAAAGCACTGCGCCTTGCCGCGATGTCATTGGACCTCGGGCGACACCGGCCGGGATGAAACTGTAGGAATAGCGGGTAAGACGCTCTACGTCTGTCCCGGAGCCAATGGTGAGATCGCCGTCAAGGACGAGCATCTCGTTATCCACCTCATCATAGCCTGCGGGCAGTGACCATCCCGGCGGTATGTAGGTGATCTGCGATACGGCGCCCATCGTGGGAGACTGACTGAGCACCCGCCTTTGCAGCCCCGGCGGCAAGCCAGGCGCGGTGAACTGTTCCCAGGGCACCGCTTCAGTCTTGTAATGAACCACCATCCCGGAGCCTGGAGGACCGGGCCGTCCCTCGACGGCATAGCCATCCTCGGGCACCGGGAAGGGTGGTGCCTGGTTCACCATCGGCGGACCAAGCGACTGGGAATATGCGGGCCAGCCAATAGACGCTGCGAGCACTACGCTGCCGAGCGCCAGTGATAGGCGGATCCCCAGAGGCCGTGGAAAGCCTCCCCAGCCTCTCGCCCCACCCATCAGAATTCATACCCCAGGCGGAGGATAATCTGACGTGGCTCGCCGACATAGCCGACCACCGTCGGGTTAACCGGGTCCGACCGGAGGAGGCCTGCAATCACATAATGCTTGTTCGTGAGGTTGCGGCCTTCGAGCGCCACGTTCCATTTATTGTCTGGGCTGCGCCAGCCGATCGACCCGTTGAGGAGATCGAGCTTGCGTGTCTGCACGAGTTCTGGCTCGTTCGAGATATTGTTGTAGATCTTGGTCGTGTGATCCCAGGACCCGCTGAGCGTCAAACGGCCTGGCAGCCCTGCAATCTGCGGCGAATATCTAAAGCCTGTTCCCGCCTTGAATTTCGGAAGACCTTTGATCCTGTTGTCCGTGCAGTCGACCCAAACGCCGAACTGGTTCGCGCAGGTAAAGTCCTTGGTGTACTTGCCGCGGTTGAACGCCATGTTGCTATAAATGTTCAGGTCATTGGTGACCTGCCAGTTGGGCTCGAGCTCGAGGCCCCAGACCCGCGCCGCGCCGGCGTTCAGCGTGACGATGATATTGTTCCCGGGAATGAACGTTGACAGCTGCAGGTCCGAATAATCGGCAACATAGCCTGTTACATTGAGCCTGAAGCCACCTGGCAATGTGAACTTGGTGCCCGCCTCATAGCTGTCGACCCATTCGGCGCCGTAAGGCGTCGGCTGGAGAATGCCGGTCTCAGGGTCGCGGGAGTTAAACCCTCCGCTTCGAGTGCCCTTCGTCCACGATGCGTAAGCGAACACCCGGTCATTGATTTCCCAATTGAGACCGAGCTTGGGCGTCAGCGACGAGAAAGTGTCGCTGCCCACCTGATCGCCTGCCGCCGACCCAAGGGTGAGCGCGAAATAATCGGTGGATTCGCGCGTGTATCTTAAGCCCGCAACCACGCTTACGCCTTCCAGAAACTCATAGCTCGCCTGGCCAAAGATGGCCGGGGCCTTGACTGTATTCTTGGCGTCGTCCGTCTGGGCCGTGCCGTTCGAGCCTTGTTGCGTCCCGCTCTCGTAAAAGTAATAGAGCCCGGCAACAGCCTTGAGGCGATCGCCGGTATAGATGAGGTTTACCTCCTGAGTGAACCAATGGTCGTCGAGGTGCACGCGATTGCTGTTCGCGTTGATGAGACCGCCCCGCGCGTTGACAATTGCGGGCGTCAGGAAAGTGTCATTGCCAAGGTTGAATTGCTTCAGCTTGCCGTAGCCAGTAATGGACCCGAGCTGCAGATTGTCGGTAATGTCGTAGGTCGCGTTCAGCGAAGCGCCCCACTGCGTGATTCTCTGCTTCAGGTTCGGCAGCGTCTCGATGATCGTCAGATCGCGATTGGGAACGGCGTATGGATCATCGACGCCGGGCAGAACCGTGAGTGGTATCGGGATGGTCGCATCCGAATGATCCTGCATCGCATAGACCGAGGCCACGAACCTCAATTTGTCGGTGGGCTGGAAGACGAGCTTTGCACGCTCGGCGCTCCGGTTGAGCCGACCGACGTCACGCCCAACGAGCAGACCGTCGAGGAAGCCGTCACGCTCGCGGTGCACCCCGCTTAGCGAAAAGGCGAGCTTGTCCGGGATGATCGGGCCACTCAGATACCCCTTCACTTCGCGGGCGTCCCACCCGCCGATGCCGACCTGCACCGCGCCGGTCCAACTGTAGGTTGGGTCCCGCGTCAGAAGCTTGATCGCACCTCCCGAAGTATTCCGGCCATAGAGGGTTCCTTGGGGCCCACGGAGAAATTCGACACGTCCAACGTCGAAGAAGTCGAAGAACTGGCCCATCGGCCGTGGCTGAATGACGCCGTCTATATAGACACCGACCGTGCCGCTCGTCCGAATGCCTCCGGTTTCGGTGCCCGCGCCGCGAACCACCACTTTCATCTGGCTTGAAGCGGCAGTTGCCGGTGCGAGTGTAATGCCAGGAACCTGATTGACGAGATCCCGGACACTGACCACCTGTCGCTCGGTCAGAGTTTTTTCGCTCAATGCCGTGACAGCGACCGGGGTGGTGCGCACGGAACCGCCGTAACGTTCGGCGGTAACCACGATGTCCCCGTCCTTCACATTCTCGTCGGTTGGGACGCTCGGATTTTCCTCGGGACACGGCTGCGGTCCGTCCGGCGGACAATCTGCTTGTGCAGCAACATCGGAGGGAGACGGCGGTTGCTGGGTAGCCTCTTGCGCAACAGCCGGCGCCCCCAAGCTCGTTGAGGCGAGCAACGCCGCCAATGCAATCCGCGCAAATTTGTGCTCACCCAGCATGTCTCGTCCCCTCGCGATTAAAATGATTCGACCCCACGGCGCTTGCGCGGGTCCGTTGCCCGGTTGTTGGAGCGTCGTCGCAGTTGCCTGCTGCAAAGGATGGTATCCCCCCGACCGCAGAGACGACGGACCGACTCTGCATTTGTTATAGAGTGCGAACAAATCAGAGTCGCGGCGGTAATGCAAGACCAATTGTGCTATTTATATATCAAACCGGCATGGGGATGCGCTTCGAAAGGGCGCATAAGACCTTTAGCGATCAGGCAAGCTTGGCCTCCGACGCGCCGCCCTCTGCGTCGGCCCGATCGGGTGCGAGGCGAACGAGTGCTGCGAGTATTCCTGAAACAGCTAGCGGTGCAGCAAACGCCGCGAACACGACCCAGAGCGGCAGTTCGCGAGCGAGCAGGAACCCACCCATGAGGGGACCGATGATGGCGCCACCCCGGCCGATGCCAATGGCCCAGCCGATGCCGGAGCTCCGGACGTCGGCGGGGTACAGTTTCGCAGCAAGCGAGTAGAAGCCGCTAAAGCCACCCTGAAGGGAAAGACCGATCAGCATAGCGACGCCGAGCACCGACAGGAGCGGCATCTTCATGCTGAAGATCATCAGGAATACCGCCGCCGCGACCATATAGCCCCGGATAAGGTGGCCAATGCGAAGCCGCCCGGCAAACCACCCTATCGTGGTCGTGCCGACTACACCACCAAGATTGAAGATCGATCCGGCCCAGATTGCCTTGTCGACGCTGAGCCCCGCCTCAATGGCAAGCTTCGGGATCCAGCTTGTGACGAAATAGAGCACCGCAAAACCGAGGAAAGTTGCGACCCAGAGGACCAAAGTCGAACGCCAGAGACCATCCGCAAACAATTTTCCGACACCTGGCGCGGCACTGGCAATCGTGCGCGGCGGCAATTGGACAAGCTCGGTCCAGCCCAGACGCCGACGCAGCGCGTTGATTCGCGCAAGGGCGTTCGCGGGCTGCCGGCTTTCCAGATTGGCCACTGATTCGGGGAGCCAGACAAATGCGATGGGCAGGACAATGGCGCTAATGAGTCCCGCACCAATAAGTGTTCCCTGCCAGCCAAAGGCCGGAATTGAATAGAGACAGACCAGACCGGTCAGCACGGCTCCGATCGGGTAGCCAGCCTGGAACAGGCCAATCGCGAAACTGCGTTGCTCGGCCGGAGCATATTCGGCAACGAGGGCGGCAATACTCGCCAGCAAGGTGCCGATGCCAACGCCGGCAAGCGCTCGGAAGACCACGAATTCAGGGATGGTGCTAACGAGCCCCGTCCCGCACATCCCGATCGTCATGAGCGCGAGTGCAAGCAGGATGATGGGCCGTCGCCCGAATGTATCAGCAAACGGGGCAACCAGGACGCAGCCAATCATCATCCCGGCAAGGCCGGCACTGAAGATCACGCCTAGCGCCTCAAATCCGACGCCCCACTCGGCAGCCATGGCGGGCGCAACATAAGCGATGACCATCACGTCCATGCCGTCGAGCGCGTTGATAAGGACACAAAGGGCGACGACAAGGAGCTGCAGAGCCGTCCACCGCTTCGCGTCCGCAGATCGTACAACCGGAGCGAACTCCGCAGCGATGCTCATATGACCCCTCCTCCCGACCAGGCGAACTATGACGCTCGGTTACGCCCGGAGCAATAGTTTTGTTATATTATTAGATCAAATCAGGATTACGCCTCGGGGCCCGCGCCGTGCAGATCGACGCTGACCCGGTACCGGTCAGCACGATACTGGGCGATCGTTCTGAGCATTGGCGTGCCCTCGGGATCTGTGACCACACGTTCGATGCGAAGAATGACCGAGCGAGGTTCGACTTGCAGCGCAGCGGCCAGCGCCGGCTCCGCCGCCAGTGCGGAAACCGTTTGCCTGCCGCCGCAGATCTTGGATCCGCCTTCGCGGATCAGTGCAAGGATCGGTGTCGTCTCGAGCGCGGTGCGTGTCACATGCGATGCGAAGCCGAGGGGCACGTGGCTTACGACATGACCGAGCGGCTCGCCGTTCAAATAGCGAATTCGCTCTGCACAGATAACGGGGCTGCCTTCGGCAACTTGGAGCGTTTCAGCGACCTCCGCGTCCGCGGGCTGTTCCTCGAGGTGAAGAACCCTCACCCTCGTGTTGCGGCCAAAGGCAACGAGCGCTTCAACAGCATGCTCGAGGTTTGCCTCGATGGGCGCGCTTGGTGATTTGAAAACGACCCTCGTGCCGGTTCGGCGCTTCCGTTCAACAAAGCCCTTGTCGGCCAGTTCGAACAGGGCGCGACGCGCAGTAATTCGCGAGACGGAATATTTTGCAGCCAGTTCGAATTCGGTCGGGATCGCCGAGCCAAATGGAGTCCGACCGGAGACGATATCGTCGCGCAGAGCGAGGAAAATCTGATGATAGAGCGGAACCGCGTCCGAGCGCATGAGGGCCGGCCCTGCCAGCTTTTTCCGCTTCGACGGCGGCAAGGTCTTTTCTCGTGTCACCGGAGTCCTTCGAGCAAATTGGCCGTCGTTCGAGCAACTGAGGCGTCCGCACGGACGTTATGTATCAGATACGGTTCCTGCAACTTCGCTGCACGTATGAAATGCCGAACCTTGCTGATCGGAAAGCCAGTGCAAGAGGTCTTCGAATGCACCAATGCGATAGGGTAATCCGATGATGTAGGGCGTGAGGTGGATCGGCAGGAACCGCGGTCCGAACATCTCGGCTTCATCTACGAGCCATCGGAATGCATCCTTAATCTGAGCGGCAAAGGACTCCGCGGACTGTTGCTGCGTCCCGATGATCTGGCGGTCCGATAATTCATGGTTCACCGGCACGTTCGTTAGAGTTCCCGCCGGCGTCTCCATTCGAAAGGGGAGATCATCGTTCACCCAGTCACAGCAATATTGAAGACCGGCCTCGACCAGCAGTCGCGGCGTGTTCCACGATTGTGACCGAGCAATCGACATCCAGCCCGTTGGCCGCTTGCCCATCACCCGTTCCAGGGACTCAAGCGACGAAGCGATTAGCGCCCGCTCGGCGTCTTCGCTGGTCCCGGTCGCGATTGTTCCGTTCATATCTGTCGAATGGGCGATGATCTCATGTCCGTCTCCGACAATCCGCTTGATGACCTCAGAATAGCGTTGAGCAATGGCTCCGTTGGTGGCGAATGAGGCGGTCGCACCCACATCGGCAAGGGCGTCCAACACGCGGTACAGACCGACACGGGTCCCGTACTCGCGCGCCGTATAATGCCGGAAGTCCGGGTACGCCGTCTGCATGTGGCCGGGCGCCCTGAATGGCTGATCGGAGGGAATTATCGGGAACCATTCGAGGCTCACGACGATGCCAACCGCGACGTTCGCGCCCGATGGCCAGGCCAGTGGCGGGCGGTCAAATATCGATGACCAGGGATAAAGGTGGTGGTCCATTCCCCGCTGGCGCTTCGGATAATTGAGATAGGCCGGATCGAGCGTCATGCACCCTCTCCCAAATGAGCATCCAAAGCGAGAGCCTCATCGTAATAATGGGTGTAATAATGATCGGCGATGTCGCCAGCGCGCGTGATCCACGCCCGTCCGTCAGCAGCGATGTGCTTCAAAACGTCTTCGAACGGGCCGATCCGGTGCGGCTGCCCGATCAGGTAGCTGTGCAATGGAATGCACATTACCGTTCCGCAATTCTCCGACGCAAGCCGATCATATTGGCGAATGAGCGTGTTGGCATATTCGCGAGGGCTCATGTTGTAGACAAAGAAGCCGTAGTGGTCGTTCACTTCTAGGCTGTAGGGCATGGAAATCAGCCGCCCGCTCTTCACGCGAACCGGGCCCGGCTGATCGTCATGATAAAGATCGCATGTATAAGTCAGGCCATATTCCGCGATGAGATCGAGGGTGCGCGGCGTATGGGTGAGCGCAGGTGCAAGCCAGCCGCGGATCGTCTGACCGGTGGCATCGCGAACGGTCCTTATCGCATCTTCGATAACCGCCCGCTCTTGGGCCTCATCCATCCCGTAGCTGTAGCGCGTGTTATAGATGCCGTGGCTGAAGAACTCCCAGCCCAGCTTTTCAGCATGCTCGACGACCTCTGGAATGTGCTGGCACAGCGCTACGGAAAGCGACACGGAGCCCGGGAAGCCATGCTTTGCCATGACGTCCGCCATCCGCCAGTGACCGACCCGATTGGCATAGTCGCGATGACTATATCCGACGACGTCGGGATGCGGCTTTGTCCAAGCCTTGCGATGCGGATTGGGTGGTGGATCGAGTTCGTAATATTCAAGGTTGGGCGAGACCCAGACCGCAATTGTTTTGCCATCCGGCCATTCAATGGGAGTTCGATCCGCGTACGGACGGAACGGGAACAGCCCTGGATCCGCTTCACCCTCTCGCATCAGCAGGCCTCCAGCCAGTCGATGACGGCCTGTACCGGCTCGACATCTGCATATTTGAGCTGGAGATCGGTCAGATTGGCAAAATGGTAGCTCTCGTGTTTATCCGCGCAAGTCTCCAGCGGCACGATGGTTCGATAGCCGTGCGAAAGCGAGTCCACAGTCGTTGCCCTAACGCAGCCCGAGGTTGATCCTCCCGTCACCACTACCGTGTCTACCTGGTGCCAGACGAGATAGCTGCTCAATGGCGTTTCGAAGAAGGCTGACGGCATCCGCTTGGTGTAGACAAGGTCGCGTTCGCGATCGACCAAGCACCGTTCATCCAACTGATGGCGGCGACTGTCGATCTTGATATTCTGAAGGCTGTCCGGCGTGTTGGAACGTGTGCCCCAGACCCCTGCGTCGCCTCCATCCGGCATGTAGCCGACATGGGTCCAGATCACCGGCATGCCCTTGCTTCGGGCGAGATCGGAGATGTGGTTGATATGTTCGATTTGCCGCGGATCGGCTTCGTAGGCAGTCTTGAACTCGTCAATGCGGGTATAAGCATTCTGCAGGTCGACATTGAGAATTGCGAGCTTCCGACCAAAGCCGAACTTGGCGCGCGCCGGATTGGACATGACCTCCTCGAAGATTTCACGCGCGCTTCGCGAATCTTCCACCATCCGCGTCCCAACAATCGTCATTGGCACTCCGCATCCTGTCGCATTTGAGAGAAGCCGAGCGGCAGCCCCGCTGCGGCCGTGAATCCATAAAGCTCTTCGTCGGGCAAGGCATTCGAAAGGATCGACCGGACCGCAATTAGAGCGTCGAGATTGATGCCCGTGCGCAACCCCATCGCCTCAAGCATGAAGACCAGGTCTTCGGTCACGATATTTCCGCTCGCACCTGGGGCGAACGGACACCCGCCAAGTCCGCCGAGCGACGAATCCAGCGTGGTGAGGCCGCATTCGACGGCAGCAAGAGCATTGGCAAGGCCTAGGCCGCGCGTGTTGTGAAGATGAATGCCGCTAATGGCCGCACTTCCGACGGCAGAGCGAACCACCGCGATGAGTCGCCTTACCGCAGCGGGGTCTGCATAACCGCTGGTGTCGGACAGTCCAACTTCATCACATCCGGCTTCCATGAGAGCCGCGGCAAGTTCAGCCACCTTGGCGTCGGCCACCGGCCCAGAAATCGTACAACCGAACGCGGTCGACAGGCTTCCTTCGAAATAAGGCCGTTTCCCGGCGGGTAGTTCGCCGATCATCTCGCTGATCAGGCGGACATCCTCCAGGACCTGCTGGTGCGTTTTCCTGAGATTGGCGAGGCTATGGCTTTCCGAGACTGACAGGGGGATCGTGATCTTGTCGGCACCCGCAGCAATCGCTGCCTCGGCGCCCCGTGCGTTCGGAACCAGGACAGCGACAGTCAGACCCTCCATTTCCTTGGCATGCTTCACGACATCCGCCGTGTCCGCCAGCTGGGGCAGAAGCGCCGGCGGAACGAAACTCCCGACCTCGATCTCGCGAACCCCGGCCGCTGCTTCTGCAGCGATCCAGGCGTTCTTCGCCGCAAGCGGCATAACCGACCTGATGCTCTGCAGGCCGTCGCGCGGCCCGACCTCGCTAACCAGAATGTCAATTTCGCCACGAGACATGCCGACAGCATGGTTGCTATTTTGTCATATGTCTATATCAAAACGTCCAAGGTATTTCGGGGGAATGTTAGTACATGGATGAGCAGGAGCTCCCGCTCAGCGGGATTCGGGTCGTGGAGTTTTCGCACATGGTGATGGGCCCCTCCATCGGACTGATTCTCGGGGACCTCGGCGCCGATGTCGTCAAGGTTGAACCTATCGGCGGGGACCGCACGCGCCGCCTGCTCGGCTCTGGCGCCGGCTACTTCCCGATGTTCAACCGGAACAAGAGGAGCATATGCCTCAACCTGAAGACAAAAGATGGCATGGAGGTGGCCCGGCAACTCCTGGCGGACGCCGACGTGATGGTCGAGAATTTCCGCCCGGGCACGCTCGATCGGCTCGGCCTTGGCTATGACAAAGTGTCGAGCGTCAATCCAAAGATCATCTATTGTTCGGCCAAGGGATTTTTGCCGGGCCCCTATGAGCAGCGGACGGCGCTCGATGAGGTGACTCAGATGATGGGCGGCCTTGCCTATATGACCGGTCCCCCAGGTCGGCCGCTCCGAGCCGGCTCGTCGGTAATCGACATCACCGGCGGCATGTTTGGCGTGATCGGCATCCTCGCCGCTCTCGAGCGCCGTCACCGAACTGGACGTGGCAGCAACGTAAAATGCGCGCTTTATGAGACGACCGCCTTCCTGGTCGGTCAGCACATGGCTCAGAAGGCCGTCACAGGCGATGCACCGGGACCCATGCCCGTGAGACTTTCCGCCTGGGCGATCTACGACGTGTTCGAAACTGCCAATGAAGGCGAGCAACTGTTCGTAGGCGTGGTCAGCGACGCACAATGGGTCACCTTCTGCGAGACTTTCGAACTGAAGGATCTCGGCGAGGATCTAAGCTTGCGCGATAATAATCAGCGCGTGCTCGCGCGCGACACAATTTTGCCCAGGGTGCGCGAGCTCTTTGCCAACTTTTCGCGCGGCGAGCTGGTGGAGCGTCTCGAGGCCGTGGGCCTCCCCTTCGCCCCGATCGTGCGGCCAGATGAACTATTCGACGATCCACACCTCAACGAGTCCGGCGGGCTGGTCGAAGTGACAATCCCAAAGCGCGGGCCCGCACTTCTTCCGGCATTGCCGATCGAACTGAATGACGAAAGGCTCCCGCTTCGTCGGGACGTTCCCGACGCGGATGCCGACGGGGATGCGATCCTTATGGAACTCGGTTTTCAGCCGGCTGAAATCCAATCCCTTCGCGCTAGAGGCATTACGAGCTGATCACCATGGGTCGGACGCTTTTTGACAAGATTTGGGACGATCATCTGGTCGCCAACCTTGGCGGCGATGTGGCCCTGTTGCTGGTTGACCGAATACTCTTGCATGAACGCACGGGTGGCGTCGCTCTGCGAAGCCTGGCCGCTGCCGAACGCCAGGTTTTTGCACCGCGGCAAGTGTTCGCGACCATGGATCATGTGGTCGATACGCTTCCTGGCCGGTCCGACCGGACGATGATGCCAACGGGCACTAACTTCATTAGAGCGACCCGGGACGCTGCCAAAGCGGCAGGGATCACGCTTTTCGATCTTGGAGACCGGCGGCAGGGGATCGTTCATGTGATTTCGCCCGAGCAGGCGATCGTGCTGCCCGGTGTGACGCTCGTCTGCCCCGACAGCCATACCTGCTCCCAGGGTGCGCTTGGGGCCCTGGCCTGGGGGATCGGATCGACGGAAGCCGAGCATGCACTCGCTACGTCAGCCTTGCGGGTACAGCGGCCAAAGACGATGCGGATCAGTCTGACGGGCAAGGTCCAGAGCGGAGTGACCGCAAAGGACATCGCCCTTGAGGTAATCGGGCGGCTGGGATCCGCGGGCGCACGGGCGCACGTCATCGAATATGCGGGAGAGGCGGTGCGTCACCTGGACGTCGAGGGGCGCCTGACCTTGTGCAACATGGCAGCCGAGCTTTCAGCCTTCACAGCGCTGATCGCACCCGATGATAGGGCTCTCGAATATCTTCACGGAAGGACGTACGCGCCGAAGGGCGCGGCCTGGGACCGGGCATTGCATTCATGGCGGCAACTTCGCAGCGACGAGAACGCAATCTTCGACAAGGACGTCGTGATTGACCTCAGCGAGCTCGGTCCGATGGTAACATGGGGGACGTCGCCTCATCAGACGATTTCGATCGGTAATCCGGTTCCTGACTTTGCGTCGGTCAGTCACTGCGATACCCGCGATGGCTACACCCGGGCCCTGGCCTACATGGGCCTGACTCCAGGCTTGAAGCTTGAGGGTCTTCGCATCGACGCAGCGTTCATCGGCTCCTGCACGAACAGCCGGCTTTCTGATCTGCGAAGAGCAGCAGCAATCCTTCGCGGAAGAAAGGTCGCTTCCCATGTGAAAGCCGTCGTGGTCCCGGGATCCACCAGAGTGAAGGAGGATGCGGAAGCAGAGGGCCTCGACCGCATTTTTACGGAGGCCGGCTTCGAATGGCGCGAATCAGGATGCTCGATGTGCTTCTACGCGGGCGGAGAGCATTTCCCAGCCGGTGCCCGTGTCATCACTTCAACAAACCGGAACTTTGAAGGCCGGCAGGGTCCGGGAACACGCTCGCACCTCGCATCACCCGAGGTTGTCGCGGCCTCAGCCATCGCCGGGTCGATCGCCGACCCCCGCAAATGCGGAGCCTGAAATGGAGCCAGTAAGCACAATCCGCTCAGCCGCAATTCCATTGCTACGCGATAATGTGGACACAGATGCCATCATTCCTTCCCGAGAAATCCGAACCGTTTCAAAAACCGGCCTGGCCGAAGGCCTATTCGCCGGCTGGCGGTACCGGGACGTTGATCGAAGGGAGCCGAACCCGGATTTCGTTCTCAACAATCCCGTATATCGGGAGGCACAGATCCTTCTGGCTGGAGCCAATTTCGGCTGCGGATCAAGCCGCGAGCATGCCGTCTGGGCGCTGCGTGAATATGGTGTTCGGGCCATCATCGCTTCGTCGTTCAATCCGATATTCCGAGGGAATTGCGTCAGGAACGGCATCGTGCCAGTGGAGCTGGACGCTGGGCCAGTCGCTGCCGCGCGGCAACCGATCAGCGTGGATCTTGCAGCGCAGACCGTAAGCGCAGCTTCCGGGGAAAGCTGGAGATTCGAGATCGACCCAGAATCCAAAAGCATGCTCGAGCTTGGCCTAGACGCCATTGATCTGACGCTGCGTCGTCGAGACGAGATCGCGCGCTTTAAGGAAGAAGATAGGAAACGGCGCCCCTGGGCTTATCTAGAAGGGATCTAATTCCCCTCTCTCTCCACCTTGGCAGAGCCGTAGTTCAGCAAATCCTTTGTGCCGAGAACCTGATTTAACCCTGCAAGATCTAGCATTCGGTCACGCCAATTGGCTGTCGATCCCTCGTCCCGAAGAGTGCGTAAGAAACCTTGCATGGTCGGAACAATAGCCCGCACCAGGGCGCCAGGGACGAGAACGATCTCATACCCCATCCGGTAGGCTTGCTTTGCGGACAGCAATGGGGTTCGACCACCCTCAACCATATTTGCAACGAGTGGAACGCGACTTCCGAGCCGTTCGGCACAGGATTGAAGCTCCTCATGGCTGACGAGTGCTTCCACGAACAGGATGTCGGCCCCTTCCTCGACATACATTTCCGCTCGATCAAGCGCTTCGGTGAGGCCATCGGTGGCACGAGCGTCGGTTCGGGCAATGATCAATGTCTCGCTTGAAGAGCGCGCGTCGCAGGCGGCCCGGACCTTGTCGGCCATTTCCCTGGCGGAAACGACCTCCTTTCCATCCAGATGGCCGCATCGTTTGGGAAACCTCTGGTCCTCCAGCTGGATCGCGCTTGCCCCCGCGCGCTCGAAGTTCCGAACCACACGCTGGACATTGAGTGCATTGCCCCAGCCGGTGTCGGCATCCACGAACAACGGGATCTCGACGCGCTCACGAATGCGCCGGACAACATCGGCCACCTGATCGAAGCTAACGAGCCCCACGTCGGGGCGGCCGAGCTGCGTGTAAGCAATTGATGCGCCCGAGAGATATACGGCGTCAAACCCGGCCATATCGACCAAAAGTGCCGACATGGCATCGAAGACTCCCGGCACAACGAGAGGTTCGTCACGCTTGAGGAGGTCGCGCAACGGCGTTTTCGGAGCGGTCATGGCTGTCTGGCTTTCAGATAAGGGATGAGGCCCCCTGCGCCGACAATCGGCACGAGATGCTCCGGTAGCGGCTCCATCTGGAATGTGAGGTTGCGCGTCAGGTTCTGCAGCTCGCCGGCAGCGACATCTAGTGCGACCAAGTCGCCATTTGTCGCAACGTCTCGCTGATTGGTCCTGAGCACCGGTAGACCGACGTTCACTGCGTTGCGCCAGAAAATGCGCGCGAAACCACCCGCGATCACGGCGCCAATACCCAACAGCTTGAGAGACACCGCAGCATGTTCGCGGCTCGACCCGATGCCGAATCCGTCCCCTGCAAACAGGATGTCACCTGGTTGAACTTCGGCTGCAAAACGAGGGTCGACGGCCTCTAAGCAGTGCGCCGCCAGTTCCGTCGGTGAAAGCTTCAGATGGATGCCCGGCGCAATCAGATCAGTGTCGATATTGTCGCCAAAGACCCACGCCCGACCGCGGGTTGTGATTCGCTTCTCGGTCATGAAACGGTTTCGGGATCGAGGAACTCACGAGGGTCAACGATCTGACCAGAGACTGCGCTCGCCGCGACCGTATATGGGCTGGCCAGGTAGACGGCCGCATCCTTGTGACCCATTCGGCCTTTAAAATTCCGGTTAGTGGTAGAAATGCATACGTCGCCTTCGGCTAGCAC
The DNA here is from genome assembly GCA_964594145.1 of uncultured Sphingomonas sp. GTDB lineage: Bacteria > Pseudomonadota > Alphaproteobacteria > Sphingomonadales > Sphingomonadaceae > Sphingomicrobium. The sequence goes on from CAZQLI010000011.1 coordinate 16,703, forward strand.
ACCGGCGCCTAGACCGGCGCAGGCGCCGCACCCTGTTGGAAGCAAGGTTGCTCCAGCTTCCAGAAGCGTCTGCAACGTACCGTCCGCGGCTGCTTCCGTTGTGACTGCCCTGGATGCGGGTGCGACCAGGAGCCGTGTGCTGGACGCAATTTTCCTGCCGCGAAGCGCGGTGGCCGCCATTCGCAGGTCGTCGATCTTGGCGCCCACGCACGCGCCGATATAGGCCTGATCGATACGAACTCCGGCGAAGTCGGACGCGGGGCCGCTCTGATCGGGACTGTCCGGGGCAGCCACTTGAGGCTCTACCAGCGCGGCATCGAAGGTCTCGATTGATGCGTATACGGCGTCGTCGTCTGACACCCAGGACAATGCGTTTTCGTCGACCACTCCACCCTTCTCACGCATGTAAGCAAGCGTGGTCTCGTCGGGTTCGATGATGCCGCTGTCACAGCCCAATTCTGCCGCCATGTTGGTGAGAACCAGCCGCTCGGACATCGACATCGCGTCGACCGCTGCCCCCTGGTATTGGACAACCTTAGAGGCGTTGTTCATGCCCAACCGCCTGCAGAGCATGAGCATGAGATCCTTGGCGGTCACCCCTGCAACGAGCTTCCCGTCGAGCCGAACCAACAGGGTATCAGGCACCTGCAGCCAAGTCTGGCCGGTAGCCGCGATCGCCGCCATGTCGGTCGCGCCGAATCCCATTGCAAGGCAGCCGAAGGCTCCAGCCATCGGCGTATGACTGTCGCCGCCGGCCACGAAAATGCCAGGTCGCAGATATCCTTGTTCCGCCAGGATGACGTGACAAATCCCTTCCATGTCGTGGAAATTGGCAACCCCGTAATCAGCGGCGAAGCGGCGGAGCCGCTGAAGTGACGCCGCCGACCCAAGATCGAAGCCAGGCGCGTAATGATCGTTGATCAGTACAACCTTGTCGGTGTCCCAGATGGGCGCGCTAAGCTCCTCAAGCTTGGCTCGCCAAAGGTTGCCCGACACGTCGCTGGCCATTGCGAGGTCGACGTTCACCGTGACGACCGCTCCCGGCACAGCGTCGGTGTCGCCGGAAGCGCGCCGGATGATCTTCTGGACTAGGCTGGACGCGCTCATCTTTGTCTCTGCAAGGGAAAGCGGTCCGACGAATCGCCGCGTCGCTAATCATAGATTATGTTATAGATATAAGACAAGTGAATAGAAGGGATCATTGCCGCGCAGTTTGACGCAAGTTGGCCTCGCTGCGACTTGCCGACCGTCACTTCTTAGCGCGAGGCTTTGCGAGTGAAGAGGCCGGTGATGGCAATGCCGCTCAAGATCGCAGCAATTCCAAGGGCATGATAGGCATGTAGTTGTTCACCAAGGATCGCGGCCGCGAGAAGCGCTCCGAAGACCGGCATCAAGTTGATGCTCTGGCCCGCGGGACCAGAACCGAGACGATCGACCGCGCCATTGTAAAGAAAATAGGCAACGACCGATGGGAAGGTGCCGAGATAGAGGATCGCAGCGAGTTCGCGGAGGCCGAACGAAGGGGCCTGCGCCGTGAGTTCAGCTCCGGCGAACGGTGCCATGACCATCGCGCCGATGCAGAAAGTCAGGAACAGGAAAACGAGAGGCTGAATCGCGGGACGCAGGCGCAGACAGGCGGTGTAGATCGCCCACGCCAGGCAGCCCATAAGGATCAACAGGTCCCCCCACACCAGCTTCAGCTCCAAAGCCAGCGCGACATCACCCCGGAAGACGATGACGATAACTCCGACCGTCGAGAGCGCCACTCCCAACAGCTGCGCCGATACCGGTCGGTCACCAAAAACAATCGAGCCAATTAGAAGAACGAGCGCCGGGATGGTTGCCTGCAGAAGCACACCGTTGGTAGCCGTCGTGTATTTCAAGCCTGAATATAAGAAGGCGTTGAATGCTGCCACGCCGACGACCCCGAGAATAAGGATCACGCGCCAATGACGGCGAATCTGACGCCGTTGAGCACGCACTCTTGGCACAGCAAAAGGCGCCAAAATAACTAAGGCTATTATCCAGCGACCAAATGCGAGCGTAAATGGCGGAACGCTATCGCGCATTGCACGACCGACAATGGCATTGCTGGCCCAGAAGCCCATCGTAAGGATTAACGCTGCATATGCGCGCAATGCCTGACGACCCATCCCGTTAAAGCCCCTCCTCACGCTGGTCATTAGTGTCGTTGAAAAGCGCAGACCTAAAGGTTTTCTCGATATCTTCGGCTGCCGCCAATGATTGAACCAGACCGAAGAATCATAATGAAATCGCCACTCTGGCGATTCTCCAGCTTGGCGATTGAAGCCTTGCGAACCAACCGAGACCGGTGGACCCGCGCAAAACCGTGAGGCTTGAGCTCTGCCTCTATCTCCGCCAGCGTCCGCCGCGCCAGCTTCGCGCCGAAGACGCCGTTGAGTTCGACATAATTTCCGGCAGCCGCGACCCAATCGATTTCCTCGGGCTTAAGCCACAGCGCCTGCTTTCCATCCCTAATTTCAAT